>CAYYHF010000304.1:1900-3032 GCA_964471415.1 uncultured Clostridia bacterium
CGGCATCGGCGCCGGACGGCCTGTTCGCTCCCGCCATGAGTAGCCCCAACTCCTCTAGCGATACGCTGTCGGCATCCACCACGGCGACTATCTTTCCTTCGTGGATCACGGCGATCCTGTCGGACAGGTTTAGGATTTCGTCCAGCTCCTCAGAGATCAGGAGTATGCCTCCGCCTGAGCTGCGCACGTCGAGAAGCCGGCGGTGTACGTACTCGGTGGCGGCGATGTCAACGCCCCGCGTGGGGTAGCACGCGAGCAATACCGCTGGTTTGCGGCTGATATCGCGCGCCAAGATCAGCTTCTGGATGTTGCCTCCCGACAGACTGCCCGCTCGCGTTTGCACGCTGGGGGTTCTGACGTCAAATGCTTCCACGGTCTCGCGCGACCAGCCCCGGATTACATCGTTTTGGAGGAAGATCCATCGAGCGAAAGGCGGCCGGTGGTGGTCTTTCAAGATCAGGTTCTCCTCCACCGAAAACGACTGCACTATGCCGAAGGTAAGTCTGTCCTCAGGCACGTAGCCCAGGCCGGAGACGACTTCTGCCAACTCCCTCTGACCATTGCCCGACACTCCGGCAAGCCCCAGGATTTCGCCTTCCCGCACGAGGCCTCCCCCGTGCGTTTGGCAGCTTCAATCTTTCGCCCTACCATCATCATCGCCAGCGCTTCCGGGCTGCTCTGCGAGGTCGGCACGGTTCCAACGACAGCGCCGGCCCGGAGCACCGTTACGCGATGGCTCACAGCCATGACTTCATTCATTTTGTGGCTTATGAACACGAGTAGCTTACCAGATTGCGCCATACCCCGAAGCACGGCAATGAGCTCGTTCGCCTCTTGCGGTGTGAGCACCGCCGTGGGCTCGTCCAGGATGAGCAGCTCAGCGCCGCGGTACAGCGCCTTGATGATCTCCACACGCTGCTGCTCTCCCACCGACAGCTGCCATACGGGCGCATCGGGGTCCACCCGGAATCCGTATTCCTCGCCGAGCGCCACGATCCGCTGCGAGGCGGTGTCGAGATCGAGGAGGGGGCCCCTATCGGAGCGCAAGCCCAGCACGATGTTTTCAGCCACGGTCAGGCTGGGGACGAGCATGAAGTGCTGGTGAACCATGCCGATGCCCAGGGCTATGGCA
>CAYYHF010000305.1:0-3032 GCA_964471415.1 uncultured Clostridia bacterium
GATTGTGCAGAGGAGCAAGGTCCTGGCAATCCTCCAGTGCCTGCATCACTGCGCCGTTAATCAGCACGGATCCTGCAAACTTCTCGCCGCCATGCACAACGCGATGCCCAATGGCCGATATCTCCGCGAGATCCGAGATCACGCCGATTCTCGGATCGACCAGGCACTCGAAGACGTATTTCATCGCCTGTTCATGGTCTGCCGCTTCCACGTCCCGCCTGACCTTGTCGGCTCCATCGGGCCGGTGAACAATGAACGCCTCGGCTGTCCCGACTCTCTCCACGTTACCCCGCGCCATACAGGCCTGCCTATCCATATCGAATAGCTGATACTTCAATGACGAGCTACCACAGTTGACAACCAGAACCTTCATTCGAACCCACAACCTCCTTGACATTGAAAAAAGAAAACATGGCATGCGCCATGCTTCGCCCAGGAACATGACGACTCGCCTAGTGCCCGACCGCCGCCTGCACCATACGCTGGTGATCTGCGTCCAGCGAGTTGCTGGCATGCGTGCGGCTGCCTAGGAAATGGAGGCAGATGTGCCCGTTAAAACCATTCCCGTTGATCGCCTGGCCTCCATGAGGCTGGCCGTTGATGGACGCCGCGATTCGTCGCCCACCAGTCACCACTATCACTGCCCGCCTGACCCAGCTCCATGCGCCCCCGTAAATCCGCTTCAGTACGGCCGTGTCCGCACTTGTGAGAGGCTCGATGTCGGCGTGATTATGCCCACCGCGCCGTTGCACTTCGAAAGAAAGCCCCGTGGCAACATCGATGATGGTTGCCCGGCTCTTGAAGATCTTGTTCGCAACATCCCAATGCAGAAGCTCCGCGCCGCCCCGGCCCAGGGCTGCCCTGGACGCATCCGACGACGACGGGATCATGACCTTTTGGCCCGGCTTTATCGACTCTGGGCGCGATATGGCAGAAGCCGCGGCGATGGCCTCCACAGAGACTCCGAATCGGCGCGCAATCCCATACAGAGTGTCGCCGGACACCACCACGTATGTGCGAACAGACGCAGTCTCCGCCTTGGTGAGAAGCGCATTCCAGGTCATTTCGCCTACCATGCCGTCAGCAACGAGCCCGACTGACCTCTGAAAGGTGACTACCGCCCGGTGGGTGACGGATCCGAAAATCCCATCGGGAGATGAATCCAGATACCCGGCAAGGGCCAAATACTCCTGTAGCTCACAGACGAACTCGCCTCGGTCGCCCTGCCTCAGCACTACGCTGGGGATTTCGGAGGCAGCGCACACTCCGGCGAGAAGCAGGATGCATCCAAGGACCCACACTGAAAGGCGCAGGCTGCGAGCGCACCCGGTCACCGTAGTCGCCCCCTTTACCTGATATCCTGACCTTTATTCTACTGAACACGGCGAATTCCTTCAGCATACCCGCCGCCCGAGCCAAATATAGATTCTCAGGACGGCCTCCCAAGACGAAAGGGCGTGTATCCTCTTATGAAGAGACGCATAGAGCCGAGAAGACGAGGCGTGTACGTGACAGCAGCTGTGGCTTCAGCGGTCACGGTTGCCATCATCGTGTTCCCCGAAGTGTCGTACAGGGCCTCACTTGACGGACTCCGGGTATGGTGGGACATAGTCTTCCCTGCGTTGCTCCCATTCTTCATCGCCTCCGATACGCTGATGGGCCTGGGAGTGGTGCATTTCATCGGGGCCTTGCTCGAACCGTTGATGCGTCCTCTGTTCAACGTTCCGGGAGTCGGGGCCTTCGCCCTCGCCATGGGGCTCGCGTCGGGCTACCCAATCGGCGCCCGGATCACCGCCCGCCTGCGAAGAGAGGGGCTGTGCTCACGAGTTGAAGCGGAGCGGCTTGTGTCGTTCACAAACACCGCGGATCCCCTGTTCATGGTGGCCGCTGTCGCCGTCGGCATGTTCAGAATCCCGGCGCTCGGCCCCGTCCTGGCTCTGGCTCACTACATTTCAGCTATACTCGTCGGCCTTGTCCTTAAGCACTACCGCCGGAGCGAAGATGGGCGCACGGACCTCCCGCCGGCTCACCGCCGGGAACCCCTGCTGTCACGAGCTGCCCATGAGCTGTATACAGCGCGAAGCCAGGACAATCGTTCATTCGGTCAATTGCTGGGTGACTCGGTAAGGGATTCAGTAGGCACACTGCTGCTGATAGGCGGGTGCATAATGGTCTTCTCGGTGGTCGTACGCGTACTCGACGTGTTTCGCATCACCCACATAATAGCAGGGCCTATCGTTTTCTTACTCGCCCCGCTTGGGATCTCCCGTGACCTGGTGTACGCTTTGATAAGCGGGTTCTTCGAGATAACCATTGGCACCGAGATGGCGAGTCGGGCCGCTGCCCCCGTTGTTCAAAGGGCCGTGGCGGGAAGTGCCATCATCGCATGGAGCGGCCTATCGGTGTTCGCTCAGGCAGCAAGCATGCTCTTCGGCACTGATGTTCGAATGGGTGTCTATTTCATGGCCCGGGTGCTCCACGCCGTGTTGGCAGCCCTGGTCGGGCTGGCTCTCGTAAGCTGCGGACCGTGGGCGGCGAGGCAGGCGCTCACAGCAATGCCCGGCGCCTTGGCCACATCGAGCTTCCTGGCTGTCATGGGCCGCTCCTGCATCTACCTGACCTCTATCATCGGGGTGCTGGCAATCGGGTCAGCTGTGGCCTCACTCGCAGCAAAGACCAAAGTGGTGGTGTTTCGGGTCAGAACGAGAAATCGCCGCTAGTCCGAATCACTCTTTCGTCGTTTGAGTTCATCGATGCCCTTGCGAACGACAAAGGACGTCCGATCCAGCGTGTCCTGGAGTGAAGACAGGGTGGACTCGGCATACTCGTCCGCGCCGGTTCGTATCTCGAACGCTTCACGGCGCGCCTGCGCCAGAATCTCTTCCGCTTCCTCCCTGGCGCGCGCCGTAACCTCTCCGCTCGCCGAGGTCTGGCTAGATGGACCCGCCTCGACGTGCCCGGACTCGGCCACAATGCGGGATCTCTCCGATTGCAGCGCTTCGGCTTGCCTGATCTCCTCGGGCAGAGCTATG
>CAYYHF010000306.1:0-3030 GCA_964471415.1 uncultured Clostridia bacterium
GGGTTCTGTTCACTTTCAGCGGCGGATTCGGGCGAGCCCAGGGCGATGCTCTGGGCTGTTGGTCGAAATCTGGGCTGCACGGAACGGTGACGATCACGCCATCGCGGCCAGGGTACGCGTTTGAGCCCGAGTCACGCACCGTGGCGGGCGCAAGCAGTGCGGTGGATTTCGTTGGGTCACGTGCCGGCGGTCACGCATCGGAGGGAGGCGGAGAGTGATGTGTCTGCGATTCAGGCGCGCCTGGGCTTTGGCGTTCGTGGCGGCGATGGCCATGTTCTTGGTATCCGCAAAGGCATTGGCGGTGCCCGCCTGCCCAGGCCCGATCATGCTCGCGCAGCCGGATGGCGCGCTGTTTGAGGCAACACTGTGGGGAGATGAGCGGTCCGGCGGTGCGGAGACTTCCAACGGCTACACTGTGCTTCAGAACCACATCACCGGGTATTGGGAGTACGCGCGCCGCTCGCCGGACGGCGGTCTTGAACCGTCAGGGCTTCGGCCGGGAGAACACGACCCCGAAAGCGAGGGGATACATCCCCGGCTGCGCCCATTCCTGGATGCTGAGGCACAGGAGCATGACCCTCGCGATGTTTCCATCGCCGCCGCGGTTCCGTCCAGTGGGACGATCAAAGTGCCAGTGATTCTCGCTACATTTCGTGATCGGACGCCTACGTACCAGGCTTCCGATTTCCGAGGTCTCCTGTTTGGTGATCATCCGGCTATTGCCACTGGCCCTGGCAGCATAAAGGACTACTATAGCGAGGTGTCATATGGACGTTTGCTAGTGTCGGAGGGTGCGGCTGGAGTGCAGGGGTGGTTCGTCGGTGAACATGAGCACGACTACTATGGCAGGCAGTTCGGGCATGAGAGAGCGGCCGAGCTTGTCGCCGAGGCCGTGTATGCCGCTGACCCATATATAGATTTTTCGGAGTACGACAACGATGGCGATGGGTATGTGGATGTGGTGATCCTAGTACACCAGGGGATGGGGGCAGAATGTACTGGAAACTTGCTAGACATATGGTCTCATAGGTCGACTCTGTCGTCGAAAGGCCATGGCCCGGTGCTGGTCGATGGGGTACGCGTCAACGAATATACCATACAGCCTGAGGAGGGGCCGCGACGGGCGGGCGGCAAGGGCATAAGCTCGATCGGCGTTTTTGCCCACGAGTTCGGCCATAGCATGGGTATCCCTGATCTGTACGACATAGACGGCTCTTCTCGAGGTGTGGGCGACTGGTGCCTGATGGGCAGCGGATCACACAACCGGACACGAGAGATGGGCGACACGCCCGCCCACATGTCCGCATGGGGCAAATGGCGGTTGGGGTGGGTGAACCCCGTCTTGGTGAAAGGGTTCCACAGCGGTTGGGTGTTCAACGCCGCCGCCCTATCTGACAGCGTAGTTCAGCTGCTCCCCAATCCTGGGGGTCCTGGCGACTGGAATAGGAAGGACGGTGGCAGAGGAGAGTACTTCCTCATAGAGAACAGATACAAGATTGGTTTCGATGCAGGCCTGCCCGCGTCTGGCTTGGCCATATGGCATATCGACGAAAGACAACGCGACAACTCCGATGACAGTCACAGGCTTGTAGACCTGGAGGAAGCCGATGGGATGGATGACCTCGACTACAACAGGAATCAAGGCGATGCCGGCGACTTATACCCTGGCTCCTCCGACAATCGAGGGTTCGGCGATCGGACCGGGCCAGGCAAGCCGGATAACGCATGGTACGATGGGAGAAACACCGGGTGCAGTGTTCGGAACATCAACGACTCCGGGTCCGTGATGACTGCCGATGTCTCCTTAAGCTACGCGTGTACCGGTCGGTCATACGATGACATGGGGATGCTTCTGTGGCTGGAGGGCAAGGACTACTTCGATATACGCCGAGACTACTCTATGTTGGCGGATCCGGAGTTGCTAAGCCTTTTCGACGCCGTGTTCATCAACTGTACCGATGATCTCACTGTCACTCCGGCAATGGCCAGCGCCCTGAGGGCATTCGTTGGAAACGGGGGCATTCTTGAAGTAACCGACTGGGCGTACTCTGTGGTCAAACAGGCGTTTCCGGGCTACGTCACATTCCTGAGCGATGATCCTCGAATCGGCGTTGCAGGCGAGATAACCGCTGTAGACGCGAAAGATCCCTCACTCGCCCGCTACATGGGAGAAGACATTACGACAGTTGAGCTGGATCTGGGATACTGGGCTGTCATCGATAGGGTAGCTGACGGTGTTGAGGTGGGCCTAACAGGGGATGTGCCGGTAGACCCAACGAACCCTCCTCGATTCGGGCCTACATTGCGGACGGCGCATTCAGATCCGAGCGAAGAACCTGGAGCCGGCGGCGCCTTGCCCAGAGGCGTAGAGACTCTTCGGGGCAAACCGCTGGTGGTCTCTTTCCCGTATGGGAAGGGGTCCGTGATCTACGCATCGCCTCATCTCCACGCCCAGCGGTACGCTGGCGCACCTGAACCTGACCCCGGGCGCATATCCATCGGCGACACCAGCCTAGGTAGGCTGGCCACGTGGAACACGTTGGCGGCTATTACAGGTTCGGAAGCGCTGGATGCTGCGAGGGCTGTTAAGAATCAGGGCTGCTCTCCGACTGACAAGGTGATAGACTCCATAGCGCCGAGCGGTTGCCTCGAGTACGAGATCGACCATGCTACAGGAGGCGCCTTTGCCATTTCGGCAGCCACTAGCCATGGAACGGTGGAAATGACGGCGTACGACCCCGAGGGCCGAGTGGCTGCGTCTGCCCAGGTCGGGCATGCTCCGGTGACCGTGCTGATTCCTGAAGCGGTTCGGGGCAGATGGATTCTTCAGGTGAGATCCCCTGGGGATGATGAATCGAATATTGCCTTCGTCGCCTGCATCGGCGAGAGTGTTCAGAGCCGGCCGGAGCTGGTCGAGGGCGAGGTGAGGTTCGGGCCAAACCCAGCGAATACCGCGCTTTATGTGTATTATTCATTGAGCGCTGATGCTGACCTGATGGTCTACGATGTGGTGGGGCGGATGGTCTACTC
>CAYYHF010000307.1:0-3022 GCA_964471415.1 uncultured Clostridia bacterium
GGACAGTCGCTACGCGTAGAACGTATCTCAAACGCAACCCTCTGCCATTAACAGGAACCCCGCCCGCCGCCCCGAACGCAGCCGGGGCTAGCTGGGCCCATACGCGCGTTGCACACGCCCGCGCGGGCATCTCCCGAATTGCCCGAACGGCATCGCCTGTTTTCGGGGGAGCGACTTTGACGGATTCCTGATCGCTGCGATCCGCGCCCCGTGGGGAAACAGCGTGGCGAAACAGCTACTTGACACAGAAAGAACCCTCGCCTAGAATGATGTTGACGGGGCGTTAGCGTTCACTAACTCACTTGCACCCGACTGGGGCCTCACCCATTTACGCAACGGATCGGGCGGTTAGTTCCCAAAGTGTTAGTCACGACTAACACCACCGCCCCTAGCGCCAGCCGGGCAACGCGATGCGCATCACGCATCCTGAAGGAGGTCATTTCGATGAGAAGCAAGCCTAAAGCGGCGCTTGCAGCGCTCGCAGTTCTCGCAGTTCTCGTATTATCCGCAACAACAGCCTACGCTCATACGCCAATGCTGTACGTGGAGGACATGCGAGACGGGACTATCTACTTGGAAGGAGGGTTTTCCGATGGATCGTCCGCCGCGGGGGTCAAGATCTACCTGGTCGAAGACGCCCTCTTCCGGAAAAGCACCGCCGCGCGCGATGAGTATCTGGAAAACCTGTTCGCAGGCAACCCCAAAGAACGGTCCGCCTACCTGGAGAAGCTCAACAGCAAGGTGGATGTCCGGTCCAAAGCCTTCAAATACTCGGATTTGCTCCCTGAGCTGTTCGAGAAGAAGCTGATCATCTTCCGGTCTCAGCTCGACCAATACGGCGAGCTGGTTCTGCGCAAGCCCAAGGGCCAGTACCTGGTCGTGTTCGACGCGGGCCCGGGCCACGTAGTCGTCAAGAAAGGCCCTGCGTTGACAGACGCGGAGCGAAAGCAGTCCAAGTAGGCAACCATACGTAGGCCGCCGCAAATCGACTGTCAACTGTCAGCTGTCAGCCGTCAGCAGCCGACTGGCGGCTGCAAAAGGAGGAGAAACCGAAATGACAAACTCCCTCAAGTCCGCCCGCAAGCTCATGCTGGCTTTGGCCATGAGCCTGGCAGTCATCGTAGCGTATTCCGCCAGCTCATTGGCGCACTTCCAGATGATTCTGCCTTCAGACGACTTCATAGCGGAAGGCGAAAGCAACGTCATCGCACTCCAGCTGATCTTCACCCATCCCGCGGAGGCATCGCACACCATGGATATGGCAAAGCCCGTCAAGTTCGGCGTGTATCACAAGCAAAGGGAGCAAGATCTCACCCACGCCCTGCAGGAGTTCGAGTTTCACGGCGCTCGCGCCTGGCGCGCCGAGTACACGGCAAGAGGCGCCGGCGACTTCGTGTTCTACCTTGCCCCTGCGCCCTACTACGAGGCAATGGAAGACGCCTACATCACCCAGTACGCCAAGGTCATAGTCAACAGCGCCGGATTCCCCACTGACTGGGACGCGGAGCTGGGCCTGGAGGCGGAGATCATGCCGCTGTGCAAGCCCTACGCGCTCTGGACGGGCAACGTGTTTCAGGGAATCGTGAAATACAAAGGACAGCCAGTCCCGTTCGCAGAGATAGAGGTGGAAAGACTCAACGTCGAAGCCTTCACCGACTTCGTAGGCTTAGGCCAAATCTACCCATCGGACGCCCATATCACCCAGGTGATCAAGGCAGACGGCAACGGGGTATTCACTTTCGGCATTCCCAAGGCCGGATGGTGGGGATTCGCCGCCCTCATGGAAGGCGACAGCTACGAAGGCAAAGACCAGGAAGTCGGCGCCGTTATCTGGATGAGGGCCTACGACATGCAATAGGGCCAAAACGGGACCGGCAGACATCAGCGCACCCAAGCACATGCCCCGCGTACACGCATCCCGGGTTCTCTGATTCCCGAATACACGCACTCCCCGATCCCGGCCTGCGCGATGCCCCGGCTCCCCCGAGCATCGTGCGCGCCGGGCCCAGGGGAACCCGGGGTGGGCCCGAGCTGGGCCCGGAGCAGATCCGAGCTAGGTCCGGGGTAAACCCGACCCGGCGGCGCTGTCGCGAGCAATTGCGCATCGGCCGCCCAGATCGACATCGACTGTGAGGAAGGAAGCTAACTATGGACATCTTGCGCCTTGTCGACGAGGAACGGCAGCGGCTCGTATCCGAAGACCACGGCGAGCCGGCTAAGCTCGTAACCATGGCATACTATCGCCGGGCTGAACAGGTCTTCGGAGCGTGCGCCGTCAGAGACGCGCGCCCAAAAGAGAGCTTCACCAACCGGGTGGACCGCATCGTGCTCCATCGCCTGCTGGGCCCGGTGATCCTGGTCGCGATAATGTACGTCCTCTACTACCTGAGCATCGTCAAGGGCTACCAGCTGACCAACTACACCTGGCCGTTGCTCGCAGCGCTGCGAAGCAGCATAGCGCGGATACTCCCCCCGGAGGGTTTGGTCTTCGACCCTGCCGTCCGCAGCATGGTCCTGAGCGTAGTCGATGGCCTGCTGGCTGTGCTCAACTACGTGCCGATATTCGCCATATTGTTCTCCCTGGTAGCCGTCTTAGAGGACGTGGGCTACGTGCCGAGGATGGCCTTCATAATGGACAGAGTATTCCGCCGATTCGGGCTCCACGGACAGTCTGTGTTTCCCATGGTCTTGGGAGGCGTGGTAGTGGGAGGCTGCGCCATACCGGCCATAATGGCCACGCGCGGCATGAAGGACCAGCGTGCGCGACTTGCCACGATCCTGATTATCCCGCTCCTCAACTGCCTGGCCAAGACGCCTCTGCACATACTCTTGATCGAGATGTTCTACCGCGAGCATAGGGCGTTCGCCATAGTCTTCATCTCCACCGTTAGCCTGGCTATCGCGCTCACTGTAAGCAAGATCCTCTCCCTCACAGTGCTGCGAAGCGAGGAGTCGGCGCCCTTTGTCATGGAGATGCCTCCGTATCATGCGCCCACCATCTCCGGCGTGCTCCCGCGCTGCT
>CAYYHF010000308.1:0-3019 GCA_964471415.1 uncultured Clostridia bacterium
ACGAGGTATCCGGTAGTCATATACAGACCCAAACCAAAGGACTTTGCCAGGATGAGAGCAGACTCATTCAGAGATACAGTAGTATCGCAGCGGGGAGACACTTCCAGGCCTCGCCAGCGGAGTACGTACGAGTCATGGCAGATGACTCAGATCCAGAGCACGAGAGCATGAAAATGTGGGCAGAAGGGCAAGCTGAAAGAGAACAGAGTTCGGAAGAGATAAGCCGCAGACTCAGGCGTTGCACGAGCGAATATGGATATTCGCCGTTGTAGCCATGAAGGCGGTCTTCCGGCACGGGCATGTCCCGGGCCTGGGCTATGAGGAGAGGTGGACGTTGAAGAAAATAGGAAGAAACGATCCCTGTCCTTGCGGGAGCGGCAAGAAGTACAAGAAATGCTGTCTCGGCAAACCCAACCCCAGACCCATATCGCGTGACTTTCGGAGGTTTCCAACGTATGAAGAAGCACGCGAAATGAGTACAGAGGATATCATTCATCGGCTGGACAGCATGGGCATTCGATTTGACAAAGACGCGTTTTTGCGAGACACCGAGGAGTATTATTCCGCCGAGCACCTCTCCGAGAACTGGTTTGAGACCTTCAACGTAACCGCGAAAGGCATGGAGGAGGACTTCCCCTGGTTCGCTGCATGGGTTCTGTGGGAGAGACTGGCCCCGTCCTGTAGTGTGCCGATGGAGCGAATCGACGACATGGTTGAAGAAGGTTTCCAATACTTGATGGCCGGCGATGTCACAAAAGCCTGCGATATCTGGCTAGCAGCATGGGATGCGATAAAGTACAGGTGCAGACCGGGATGTATTAGCCTGGACTTCCTGGACAAGCAGTGCATCGGCGACTTCTTCGTCAGCAACTTATGCCAGGACTTGGAGGGCGAATTGCACAACGCCGGCCTGGACGACAGTGTATATTTCCAGAAGCGAATTGACTACTGCAACGAATTCCTGCGTCTCTTCCCAGACGCGAGTGATCTGATCATTCATAACATGAGACGCGCTGTCGCAGAGTCGTATGCGAGTCTGGGCGATTATGGACGGTGCGATTCGGAGTTTGAGAGGCTGGTGCAGGACTATCCGACTAACCCATGGGGATACATCGGGTGGGGGGATATCTACTTCCTTGGCAAAAAAGACGATTACCATAAGGCAAAGGAGCTCTATCTGAAAGCCTTGGCTATTGCGAAAGAGAAGTTTGACATCGAGGTGGTGCAAGACAGACTAGAAGATATGGAAAGTCGTCATCAGATTCATCCGTGCCGGCCTTTTTCAGCATGTGATCGAGAAGGCAATAGACGACAAGAGCGAGGTTCGTGACAAACGCAAGCCCGCTTATCCGCATGTCTGATTCGAGAAACACGGGTCTCACTTTGAGCTGGCTCTTGAGATACCTCATGCGCGTTTCGATATGGCTTCGTCTCCTGGAAGTGAGGAGTATGTCGGCGGCGGTGACAGCGGGATCCCTTTGATTTGAGACCACCACGTACTTGCCGTTCAGCGCAATGAGCCTTTGCAGAGCCTTTTCGTCGCCTTTACCTGGGGGTTATAGATCTTCCGGCATTTGCACAGGGGACCTCTGAAAAAGGCATCAATGCGCTTGTCTACGTAGCTGAGTCTCTTGTAGCAACGCTTGTTTATCTTGTTGTCGCGAACATCGCGCAGCCAGGCGTCGAATCGCCTCAGCGACGATATCATCGCGCTTCTTTCGATCCCGCTCTGCTTCCGCGGGGTTAAGCGCCACGACGAAACGGGGCCTCGTTTCGCTGTTGCCGCCGACTACGACTTCTTTGAACTTCAAGCCGCTGTCGAGCGTTTGGTAACGACCGCCGCGCACCAGCGCCTCAGCCGGCTTCGCCGTGCGCCCAAGCCGCATCTTCTCGCCGATGATGTAATGTCCGCCCGCGCCCTGCAGAATGCGCCGGTTCTTCTCCGAGTTAAATCCGGTGTCTTCCACGAGCACGATGCGGGCGAGTTTCCAACTATTCAGGTCCCGTTTGACTTCCTCTATCACGTTTTGGTCGACGGTGTTGCCCGGCCATACCCAGCAGCGAACGGGGATTCCGTCACGCGTCACGGCAAAGGCGACAATGACCTGCGAAAGGTCAGGCCTCCGGTTCTTGCCCTCCGCGCCGCGCTCGCGGAGCCCCTCCTTGAGCAGTTCGCCATCGTTCTCGATGTTCGCATCCTCCCCTTCGATTTCGAAGTAGGCGCTCGTCGTGTCCAAAAACAGAAGGTCGACTTCAAGGTTGAACAAGCTGGCCACCGAGAAGAATACATCGTGCTGGATCTCGTCGTGTGCCTCCAGCAGGAAGTCCATTGCGCGGTAAAGCTGTTGGACCTGCACCTCAGGCAGCCCATCGACATAGGCCTTTTCAGCCACCCAGTGCTCCATGTGCAGCTTGCTCGATGGGGCCAACACCCGATTCGCCATCGTGGCGAACAGCAGGCGTTCCACTCGTCAATGGGCGCCGGCATGATGCACAAGCTCGAAATGCACACTGCCGCAGGCTAAGTCCTGGACTTCACGGTCAAGTGCGACATGTGCTCTGAAGGAACACGACTGGCGGTGTACAGACGGTGACCGCAGCGCCAGGGACAAGACGCGCGCCGGCCCGCGCTGCGAAACTGACCGCTTAAGGGGATTGGCATATGAGCCTGACAGGTGAGTAGTCGAGGAACCGGTAGAGCAGTTCACCGACTATCTCACCGATCTGACTCACGTGGTCTTCGGCTTCAGCTCATACGATATCGAGCAGCCAAGAGCATCTGCCATCCGGTTCAGGGTGCGCACAGTGATGTTCTCAGTAGCGCCACACTCAATGCGAGATACCACAGATTGGGTTGTGTTCATTCGCGTAGCTAAATCCTGCTGGCTCATGTTCAACTCCATCCGGCGGTTCACAGCCTGTTCTATTAGGGCATACAACGGAGCAAGAGAATCGTAGTATGCCCTGACCTCAGGATCTGCTAGCAAGGACTCGCGTGCGTCTCGCCATTTCACCAGAA
>CAYYHF010000309.1:0-3016 GCA_964471415.1 uncultured Clostridia bacterium
TAGTGCCACTTTGACGGAGTCCTGCACGAGGGCTGGCGAGGGCTGGTGAGGCGCGAGCCGCCGGCGCAAAAGGGCGCATCGCGGCCCGGGCCTTGTAGCTGGGGCTCACGTATGGGAAAAACTGGCTGCAACCCGCGGGCGGCAACGGCGGCCGCGAACCTGTATCCCACGACCCAGCCTTTGCGCCGACCCTGGGTTCTGCGACCCAGGAAGCCGCCGAAAGGCTCGTTTTCGAGGCCGAAAGGAGAATCGAAGCGCTGCAGGGGCAGTTGGCCGGATCCTGAGGCTGAGAAATCGGGTATATGTGCCATGTCGTGCGCGATCATGTTGGGCTCAACGGCGGTGTTCCCCAAATCGACTCGGCCCCGTTCGTTCGATGGGCCTATACGCCCGATCATACGTCAACCATTGTCGTGAAACGCGACAGACCGTTGTTCCCGCATGGCCGGCTCTCGGGGAGAAGGGACTCTGACGCGAGCGCGACCTTGGACGCGGGGGCGCAGCGGGGGCGGCAGGGGGCGCGGGGCGGCAGCGGGGGCGCAGCGGGGCGTGGGGGCGCAGCGGGGCGCGGGGGCGCAGCGGGGCGCGGGGGCGGCAGTGGTTGACCTGCGAATATGTCAAGGTTATGATTGTATTCGGGTCTAGCTGTTGTGGCATGAGTTCGTATGACGCGGGGGTGACTTGATGTTCAGGATCATGGAGAAGCGCCTCCTGGCGCCGGCTGTACACCAGCTGGTGGTTAACGCGCCTATGGTGGCGAGGAGCGCGCGCCCGGGTAACTTTGTGATTGTTCGAACTAATGAGACCGGTGAGAGGATTCCGCTCACCATCGCTGACTATGACCCTGATAAGGGGTCGATTATGCTGGTGGTCCAGGAAGTGGGCAAGAGCACGATGGATATCGGCATAATGAAGGCGGGAGATTCATTTGCAGACGTAGCAGGTCCGCTGGGACAGCCCACTCCGATCAAGAAGGTCGGAACCATTGTGGGCGTGGCGGGCGGAATTGGCGTGGCTCCGCTTCTGCCGCAGATCAAGTTGCACAAGGAAATCGGAAACCACGTCATTACCATCGTGGGCGCGCGTACGCGCGATCTGTTGATCCTGAAAGACGAGGCCAAGGCGGCCAGTCACGAGATTATCTTCGCAACCGACGATGGCAGCTTCGGTTACCATGGTTTCGTCAGCGGCGCTCTGGAAGAGCTGATCACATCGGGCAGGCAGATCGATGAGGCGACTGCCATCGGTCCTGTGCGGATGATGCAGGCCACCTGCGATGTCACGCGCAAGTACAACATCCCGACCCTCGTCAGCCTGAACGCGGTCATGGTAGACGGCACCGGCATGTGCGGATGCTGCAGGGTCAGCGTGGGCGGCGAGACCAAGTTTTCCTGTGTGGACGGTCCCGACTTCGATGGACATAAGGTAGACTTCGACGAGCTCGTATCGAGGCAGGCATTCTTCCGCGACGAGGAGAACCTCGCGCGCGAACTGGCTGAACAGAAGAGGGGTGGATGCAGGTGCCGCGAGAAATAGTGGATAGAGTAGAAATGCCCAAGCAATCGCCGGAGGTTAGGCGCTCAAACTTCCACGAAGTGGCGCTGGGGCTCGACCCGGAACAGGCAGCGCGCGAGGCCAAGCGGTGTATCCAGTGCAAGACCCGTCCGTGCACCAAAGGATGCCCGGTCGAGGTGGAGATACCCGAGTTTATCGCCCTCATGGCGGAGGGCAAGTTTGCGGAGGCGGACGCCAAGATAAAGGAGAAGAACAGTCTTCCCGCGATTTGCGGCCGGGTATGCCCCCAGGAAAGCCAGTGCGAGAGCCTGTGCACTCTGGGCAAGAAGTTCAAGCCGGTGGCTGTGGGTGCGCTGGAGCGGTTCGCGGCCGACTGGACCCGGGAGCATAAGCCGCCGTCTGGCTGCGAGAAGACCTGTTCTGAGGAACGCGTGGTCTGTGCGCCGGCCGATGGCGTGGCACGTCCGTCTGCCCGAGTGGCTGTGATCGGTTCAGGTCCGGCCGGGCTCACATGCGCCGCGGAGCTTGCGCTGATGGGATACGGCGTCGATGTATATGAGTCTCTTCATGAAACCGGGGGCGTGCTGCGCTACGGTATTCCCGAGTTTAGGCTGCCCAAGGCCATCGTGGATCAGGAAGTGGACTACGTTCGCAGCCTGGGCGTGCGCATTTTCACCAACGTGGTGGTGGGCATGACCCTCAATCTCAACGAGATGCTGGCCAAGGGAGACTACCAGGCGGCATTCATCGGAACGGGCGCGGGGCTTCCCTATTTCCTCGGAGTCCCAGGCGAGAACCTCAACGGGGTCTACTCCGCCAACGAGTTCCTCACTCGTGTCAACCTCATGAAAGCCTACAAGTTCCCCGAATATGACACTCCGGTGAAGATAGGCAGACGCGTGGCCGTGGTGGGCGCGGGCAATGTAGCTATGGACGCTGCGCGCACCTCGCTTCGTCTGGGCGCCGAGGACGTCAAGATCGTCTATAGGCGTTCGCGCGCGGAGATGCCGGCGCGTCTTGAGGAGATCGAAAACGCGGAAGAGGAAGGTGTGCAGATGTTCCTGCTCACCAATCCTGTCCGCATAATCTCCGATGGCAAGGGCGGAGTAGCTGCCATGGAGTGCATTCAGATGGAGCTGGGAGAGCCCGATGCCAGCGGACGTAGGCGTCCGGTGCCGGTGCCTGGTTCGGAGTTCACCATGGAGGTAGACACTATCGTAGTCGCGGTGGGGCAGGGGCCCAATCCGCTGCTGGCCCGGGCTACTTCCGGACTTGAGCTGAACCGCAGAGGAAACATAGAGGTCTGTGACGAATATGGAGCGACGAGCATTCCTGGCGTGTGGGCAGGCGGCGACATCGTTACCGGCGCCGCCACCGTGATCTCCGCGATGGGGGCGGGGAAGCGAGCCGCCAGGGGTATCGATATCTGGCTTCGTTCCCAATCTTAACTGGAGGTGTAGCATTCAAGTGTTGAGCGACATCGATATCGCCCAGACGACGA
>CAYYHF010000310.1:0-3000 GCA_964471415.1 uncultured Clostridia bacterium
GCTTCACGTCATGGGATATTCTGCAGCCTGCCGAATGGGTGGGGCTGGAGAACTATGAGGTGCTGCTGCGCAGCGAAGAGTTCTGGCGAGTGATGAGAAACACAGGGGAGTACATAGTCCTCTATGTTCCCTTGATGCTCGTGTCGTCGCTGGCTCTGGCTGCGCTCCTGAACAGGGGGTTCGCTGGAGTCGGCGTATACAAAGTGCTGTTTTTCCTTCCAGTCTTGACGTCATGGGTGGCCGGCTCGCTGATCTGGAGATGGATTCTTAACCACAAATACGGCCTCGTAAACGTATTGCTCGGGCATATTGGCATCGCGGGCCCGGCATGGCTTGATGATAAGTACTGGGCGATGCCGGGAATTGTACTCGCTAGCGTGTGGAAGGACGCTGGGTTTTTCGCCCTGATATTCCTGGGTGCGCTCAAGGGTATTAACTACGAGTACTACGAAGCCGCTGAGATCGATGGCGCAAGCCCCTGGAAGAAGTTCAGGCACATTACTCTGCCGCTCGTATCGCCCACCACATTCTTCGTGACCATCACGTCCATTATCAACTCCTTCCAGGTGTTCGCTCAGGTGCAGATCATGACATACGGAGGGCCTGCCGGCGCCACTCAAGTCATCATGGAGAGAATCTACAAATATGCCTTCCAGTTCTTCAAGATGGGCTATGCATCGGCCCTCTCGTGGGTGCTGTTCGTGATAGTACTCATAATCACCGTGATCCAGTGGCGCCTCCAGAAGAGGTGGGTGTTCTACGATGGCTAACCGGGCGGGCGCATTTCGTACAGTTCTGTTCTACGTCATCATCAGTGTGGTTGCTCTGTTCATGATACTCCCATTCCTGTGGATGATCAGCACATCGCTCAAGGAGAGCGAAGCAGTTATGGTGCTGCCGATAAGGTGGATACCTGAGAAGATCAGCCTTAAGGCGTACCGTGACCTGTTCACGATATCGACGGTGGTGCCGTTCCACCGGGCCACGCTGAACTCGCTGGCGGTATCGGTGCTCACTACCTTTGTGAACCTGGTATCGGCATCGATGGCTGCATTCGCTCTGGCGAAATTCGATTTCAAGGCGCGAGACAAAGTTCTGTTCGCCTTCCTCGCTACGATGATGGTTCCGGGAGCCGTCACCATGATCCCGAACTACCTGGTGCTGCGCACTCTGCGCCTAACCAACACCTTCACAGGACTTGTGCTGCCTTCGATCTACAACGCCTGGGCGCTGTTCCTCCTGAGGCAGAACATAATGGCACTTCCGGAACCGTACTTTGAGGCGGCGATAATCGATGGAGCGACGCCCTTCGCTGTCTATCGGCATGTAGTTCTGCCTCTTGTGAAGCCGATTCTGGCGTCTCTGGGAGTGCTCACGTTCATGGGGACCTGGAATGACTACCTTTGGCCGCTGATCATGATATCGGATCCTGATAAGATGACTCTCACTCTTGCCCTGGGCAACCTGAACTCAAGATGGGGTCAGAAGTGGGAGTTGCTCATGGCTGGGAACCTCATATCGATGCTGCCCATAATTGTCACTTATGTTTTTGCCCAGAAATACTTCGAAAGCGGAATCTCGGTTGGAGGACTCAAATCCTAGGCAACCGCCGAGAGCGAAAGAGGGTGAGTTCGGGAAACAGGCGACAGAGCGGCGCAAGTGGAGACTGTTGGAGTGTTGTCGGATTGACCATAATGATGGCGCGACGGCGTACCATTATCTACTCACTATTAGGGAGGGATACGCGTGCACAAGAAGAGACTTGTCCTGGCGGCAGTGTGTGTCGCCCTCGTTGCTCTGTGCGCAATGCCGGTGTTTGGCGCAAAGAAGGTAACCATAACCTACGGCAACTTCTCTGCAGGATCCGATAACGAGCCCACTCTAAATGCGATGAAGGCTGCGTTCGAGAAGGCCAACCCAGACATAGAGGTTAAGCTTCAGAGCACTGGATTCGGCGAGTACTTCAGGCTTTTGCAGACGCAGGTTGCGGGAGGGACCGCTCCCGACTGCTATGAACTGAACTACGAGAACTTCGTTACCTTTGCGGCCAAGAACGCCCTCGCGGACCTTGGCCCACTAGCCCAGGCCGCCGGAGTCAGCTTTGACGGGTACGACGCCAACGCGCTTGATGCTTTCACATACAAAGGGAAGCAATATGGCGTTCCCGGAAGCTACTCTGTAGTTCTCCTGTTCTACAACAAGGATCTCTTCGACCGGGCCAAGGTGGCTTATCCCAATGACAACTGGACGTGGAAGGATGTAATCGAGGCCGGGAAGAAAATCCGGGCGCTCGGGGACGACACTTTTGGGATCATCCAGACAGTGCAGTTCTGGGAGTTCTACAAGACTATTGCTCAGAATGGCGGCAGCCTGTTCAACGCGGACCGCACCAAGTTCACCGTGAACTCGCCCGAAAACGTGGAAGCATTGCAGTACATGGTGGACAAGATCATAAAGTACAACATCGAGCCCACTCAAGCGCAGAAGTCCAACCAGGGCGAGTGGGATATGTTCGCCACCGGGGAAGTCGGGATGCTCATAACGGGCAACTGGGCATTCACGTACATGAAAGACAAGTGCAAGTTCAGATGGGACATTGCCGTGGAGCCGGGGAACAAGCAGAAGGCCTGCCACTTCTTTTCGAATGGCTACGCCATCAACAAATCCAGCAAGAAGCAGCAGGAAGCAATGAGATGGATAACGTGGCTGGCCTCCAGCAAGGAATCGTCGATGTTGAGGCTAGCGGCCGGATGGGAGACACCTCCCGTATCTGACAAGAGTGTCATCGATGCATACATTGCGGAGCGACCGCCGGACAATCGTAAGGCCGTCTTTGACTCCCTGAAGTACCTGGTGACGCCGCCGGTAATCGAGCAGTTTAACGAGATGGCCGAGATAGTCGACCTCCAGCTGCAGAAGGCTCGCGACGGGGAGAAGACCCCGAAGCAGGCGCTGGACGATGCCCAGAGAGAGCTGGAGCAGAAGATCAAGCTATAGGCT
>CAYYHF010000311.1:0-2987 GCA_964471415.1 uncultured Clostridia bacterium
TTTTTATCACTAGAGAAAATTGGTATAGTCATGTGCTGTTCGGTGTATCGGGCGGCATGGTGGACAGCACTTTGGTGGGAGGCAAATTCCTGATGCGCCGCGGCGAGCTTCTCACAGTGGACGAGCAGGAGATGGCTGCAAAATCCCGCAAGATGGCGCGCGAACTCTGGGAACGCGCGTGATGCCGAGGCCGGCCCGGCGCCGGCGCGTGCTGCGCCGGCGAGCCGAGGTCGATGAACATCAAGCGATGCCCAGCGCTGGGGGGGGCCAAACAGCCGCCGCGAACGCGTCTGCTAGATTGCTGTTGACTCCCATCATATGGAATGCTACACTGGTCATGGAAGCGATATCCTAACAAAGGAGGACTTAGCCATGACCAGCCATAATAAGGCGAATTACCTGCCCGCCGTTGCTGCGTCTGGTCCGGAGGATGAGTGGGACGAGGCCGGCGATGCCCTTGATCATCCTCCTCCCGTCACTGCCCGAGAGGCCCTCGGTGCTCCTATTGGTGTCGATTTCGGTTCCAGCATAGCAACGGAATCTGACAATGGCATCGTCTTGCTGTATGTGTGCCCTTTCCTGAACAAGGCGGGCGAAGATCGTCTCGCACAACGCGATGATGGTTGTCGGGGCGTCATGGGCGCGACCGATGTCGATTGGGATGACGATGAACCCGAGCCCAGGCTGACTCGGACCGAGATGCGCGTTCTCAAGAAGCTTGCCCAGGGCAAGACCAACCGAGCCATCGCCGCCGAGATGTTCGTGTCCATCAACACTGTGAAGAGCCACGTCAGGGCCATATTCCAGAAATTTGGCGTCAATACGAGAGGAACCGCGGTGACTCACGCGGTGGCCAAGGGACTCATCAATTGGCCTCCCCATCTTGGGCCTCGAAATCACCCGTTTGGGCAATACCCTAAATGTGACTGAGATGTTATGCTCTGGGTGCAAGCGTGGTCGCGGTGCGGCCGTTGGGCCCCGGGCGAGTCGGGGCACCGAGAAGGAGGTGAGAACTGTGTTTCAGGTCATGGCAGGGAGGAAGCGCCGGATGAACGTGTCGGTGAACGGGTTCTGTGTCCACTTCTACCTGTGGGGCTATCTCGTCACCATTGGGTAGCTGGCTCTTAAGGCCAGGCACCCGCGTGAGCTCGGTCGCTCGCAGTTCACAGGGGAACGGTGTTCAGGTGCGCTGGAGCCAACCTCGGGCCGGTTGGTTCCGTCCCAGTTACTGGTTCCCGCATTTGACATGGAAAGGAGGCGAGCGATCGTCCGCGCCGGTATGCGCGGTTGGATCGCTCTAGCGGCGCCATGAACGTACATGAGCTAGACCCGACTACTGAGTACGCGCTTGCTCCGGGAGTAAAGGCGATCACTGCGGATGAAGGCCACATTCTGCTCAACCCGGCAAGCGGTGTATGGGTGAAGCTGATGCCCGAGGCAGGGGGCGTGCTCCGGCAGGTGTTGGATGTCAGCATGGATCGCGTGACCGAGTCGATCACCCGCCAATTCGGAGGCGATACTCTGTCGGAGCTTATGGAGTTGCTTGAGGAACTGCGGTCTGAAGGCCTGTTGGTCCGCACCCGGCTCGTTACCCGGAGGGCGAAGGACAAAGCGCCGAGGGGCAAGTGCGGGCGTCTGCCCTCCGTGCCCCGGAAGGTCTTCCTCACAGTCACCGACAGATGCAATCTCCATTGCTCAACGTGCTACCGGTCCGAGCCATCGCAGGACGCCGACACCTGGGAGATCGAACATACGATGTCCAGAGTCCATCGTCTGTATCCGGACGAAGTGGTGGTCACAGGGGGCGAGCCCACGCTGCGCGATGATCTGCCCCAGTTGCTCGACTGCATTTGCGGCGGCTCCTATGCGTACGACAAGGTCACTCTCGCCACCAACGCTACGCTCATCACCCGCGAACTCGCTCAGACCATCGCCGATATGCAGGTGAAGGTGCAGGTGAGCGTGGAATCGCCTGATGAATCCGCGCACGATGCCATAAGAGGGCAGGGCTCGTTCGCGGCCGCGTGCAGGGGGCTGGAGCTTCTGGCGGAGGCCGAAGTGGAGAATGTAGAAGTGGTCTCCACCCTGTTGGATCCGGCCATGTTCGTGCCCGAGGAGATGATGGCTTTCGCGGCGCGCTACGGGGCCGCGTTTCACGCCAGTCTATTTCAGGAAGTGGGGCGAGGCGCATGCGGCGTCAGGCGGCAGGTCGACGACGATGACCCTCGTTCACTGGCCCGATCCATGTTGGGATACTTGATCCGCAAGGCGGAGGATGGAGCTATCCCGGAGGACACGCCGTTTGCGGGGATAGTCGGCATGGCGCCGAAGATGGGTTGTGGAGTCGGAGACCGCGTTGTGGCTGTGTCGGGGAAAGGCTATGCTTATCCGTGCCACCTGCTGATGGTGCCCGAGTTCCGAGTGGATCTGTCGAGCATCATCGATTCGCCGGACGGCATGCGCACGCTGCACGCGAACTCCAAGAGCGCAAAGTGGCCTGTGAGCATGGGCAATCGCCAGTTGCAGATGGACTCAAAATGGCGTGTGCCGGATGTGGACTCGATTGAGTCGTGCCAAAGGTGCGATGTCCGCTACTTCTGCGGAGGTGGTTGCCGGGCTGCTGCCTACGGCGCCACTGGCGATATCGGCGGGCGCGATCCCAACTGCGAGTCCTACCGCGCTCTCATATCCTGCCTGCTATGGGCGTGGGACGACAGGATTCCTGTCATTCACAACCTGCGCCAGGCCCGCCACAGGCTGGGCTGCATGCTGCCTTCATGAGCATTCTCGGATTCTATGCGATTGTGGGGCTATCCGTGTTTGTCCGAGCGCTGGTGGCTCGGTTACCGCCGGACGCATGCAGAAGCATCGATGTAGGCGATGTGCTTCTCTGCGTGATTCTGGTTGCGACATGGCTTGTCACCGGAACGGAACCATCGGAAGTGTTCGGCATATCCAAGCAGGCCCCAGTACGAGGCGCCCTCTGG
>CAYYHF010000312.1:0-2971 GCA_964471415.1 uncultured Clostridia bacterium
CGCGAAAGCGGTGCAAACGACCATTGTATAGCTTCGCGTCATCGTGTAGAATGGGGCAGGTATTATACCTCGGAAGGAGGGCCTAAAGTGGCGTACAAGATCAATGATGAGTGCATTGCTTGCGGGGCGTGCATGCCGGAGTGCCCGACAGATGCCATCAGCGAAGGCGACATCTACGTCATCGATCCCGACAAGTGCATTGACTGTGGCAGCTGTAGTGAAGTGTGCCCTGTGGGAGCGCCCAATCCCGAGGACTAACAACTGCATTACTGGGCTTTTGTGGACAATGGGCTCCTTGCTGTGTGCAGAGGAGTCCATTGGCTTGTGTGTGGAGGCGCCGATGTGATCGGAGGAGGCATCGAGGGCGGGGGATCGGGGCGGGGGATCGAGGTTGTGTGTGTGACGGCGGTGTAGTAGAATTAGTGATGGATTTCGGCGCCTGGGAGGTTGGTGTATTATGAGTATGCATACTTCGGAGAACGGCGCGTACAGTGCCAAGCTAGACCTTACAGACAAGCTTAAGGGCGGAGTAATAATGGATGTGACAACGCCGGAGCAGGCTAGGATAGCTGAGGGAGCAGGCGCCGTTGCTGTGATGGCCCTCGAACGCGTCCCGGCTGACATCAGGGCAACCGGCGGAGTTGCCAGAATGGCCGACCCCGTTATCATAGAAGCCATCAAGAACGCTGTGCGCGTGCCTGTCATGGCCAAAGTGCGGATAGGGCATTTCGTCGAGGCGCAGGTGCTTGAGGCTTTGGGCGTTGACTGCATAGACGAGAGCGAGGTTCTCACTCCGGCCGATGAGCGATTCCACATAGACAAGCATGCTTTTGGGACCCCTTTTGTGTGCGGATGCCGGGGTCTGGGCGAGGCTCTGCGCCGCATAGGCGAGGGGGCTGCGATGATGCGCACGAAAGGCGAGGCCGGAACGGGCGACATAGTCGAGGCAGTGCGCCACATGAGGCAAGTTAACGAAGACATACGGCGACTTCAGAATATGCCGCAGGAAGAATTGATGACGGCCGCCAAGGAGATGGGAGCTCCCTATGACCTGGTGGTATGGGTTGCTCGACAAGGCAAGCTGCCGGTGGCGAACTTTGCGGCGGGAGGAGTTGCCACGCCTGCCGATGCCGCTCTCATGATGCAACTGGGCGCGGACGGGGTGTTCGTCGGCTCGGGGATATTCAAGTCGGAGAAACCCGAGGCGCGGGCCAACGCGGTAGTGCAGGCGGTCGCGCACTACAATGATCCCGATGTGCTCGCGCTAGTGTCGAAAGGTTTGGGCGAAGCGATGCGGGGAGTAGATGTCTCCTCAATGAGCGAGGCAGACAAGATCCAGGACCGAGGGTGGTAGTATCCTGGAATCAGCAGCATCTGGCTGCCGGCGCTGTCCGAGGACCGGTAGCGCCTCCGACCGCCTACAGATCCTTGGAACCCTGTCGGGCGGAACATGTGAAGGCGAGGGTGAGTTGATGTTTGATCATGTCAGGCGAGAGGACCCACAACTGGCTCACGCAATTTTCGGTGAGATCTGCAGACAGAATGACAAAATCGAACTGATCGCGTCGGAGAACTTCGTGAGCAGGGCGGTCCTGGAGGCCCTGGGCACCCCTCTGACCAACAAGTACGCAGAAGGATACCCGGGCAGGAGGTACTACGGCGGGTGCGAATACGTGGATATTGCGGAGGAACTGGCCATAGAGCGCGCCAAGAAGCTGTTTGGATCGGATCACGTCAATGTTCAGCCGCACTCGGGCGCCCAGGCCAACACGGCAGTCTATTTCGCAGCGCTCACCCCTGGCGATGTCGTGCTGGGCATGAACCTAACGCACGGTGGCCATCTGACCCACGGCATGCATCTGAATTTATCGGGTAAGTACTTCAAGTTCATCCCGTACGGCGTTGCGCCCGGAGATCAGCGGATCGACTACGACGAGCTGGAGAAGCTCGCCCGCGAGCACTCACCCAAGATGATTGTAGCGGGGGCCAGCGCTTACCCTAGGGTCATAGACTTCGAGAGAATCGGCCGGATCGCAGATAGCGTTGGCGCTTTGCTTATGGTAGACATGGCCCATATCGCAGGTCTCGTTGCGGTCGGGCTTCACCCCGATCCGGTTCCGTATGCGGATTTTGTCACAACGACTACTCACAAGACCTTGCGCGGACCTCGGGGCGGGATGATACTCTGCACTGCCGAGTGGGCCAAGAGAATCGACTCCGCGGTTTTCCCCGGCACCCAGGGCGGGCCGCTCATGCACGTGATCGCCGCCAAGGCCGTTGCGTTTGGAGAAGCCCTAAAACCTGAGTTCGCCGACTATCAGAGGCAGATCGTTTCGAATGCCAAAGCTCTTGCAGATGGGCTCATGGAACTCGGGTGGAAACTGGTCTCCGGCGGCACTGACAACCATCTGATGCTGTTGGATCTGCGGGGAACCGGAATAACCGGCAAGGCTGCCGAGGAGGCTCTGGATTCCGTGGGCATCACCGTGAACAAGAATACGGTGCCGTTCGACCCAGAGAGACCCTTCGTAACCAGCGGGGTAAGGATCGGCACTCCCGCCGTCACCACGAGAGGCATGAAGGAACCCGAGATGCGCGTGATCGCATCGCTCATCGACAATGTACTCAAGAACATCGGGTCTTCCGATGCGCTGGCCCAAGCATCGCGGAAGGTCGATGAGCTTGTTTCCGGATTTCCGCTCTACCCGGAGCTCGTGGCAGCGGCCGAGTAACGAGCGCATGGCGCGAAGCGCAGCGCACAGAGCCGCGGCGCCGAACGGTTAGGCGACATTTCTACTGGCGCATTGCTTGGGACAAGCCATGCCGCGGAAATCCGCGGCATGATTTATATAGCTGTACAGGCTGATCAGATTGGCCCCGATCAGCCATGTATGGGCAAGCCAAACGAAGGGAGAGAACATCATGGCTAAGCTCCTGGAAATCCGCTGGCATGGACGCGCCGGGCAGGGAG
>CAYYHF010000313.1:0-2967 GCA_964471415.1 uncultured Clostridia bacterium
TGCATATAGATAAGCGTCAATATCATTCAAGACTATCTATGGGAGGTGTGAGAGGGTGAAGCGGGACTATGCTAAGTCAGCACTGATCTTTAGGGCGCTGTCAGACGAGACGCGCTTGAGGGCGCTGCACATGCTATCCTCGGGTGAACTGTGCGCTTGCGAGATCCTTCAGAGTTCCCACATAACGCAGCCCACGCTGTCCTACCACATGAACATCCTGTGCGACTCAGGGCTTGTGAGCGCCCGTCGAGACGGGGCCTGGGTTAGGTACTCTCTGAACACAGAAGGAATTCAGACTGCAGCAGAGCTACTCAGTAGCATCATCGGTTCCGAATCGGCAAGAAACGTTAGCTGACGAGAAGGGGATGATCCACCATGGCCGTATTTGGCTGGCTCAACGATCAATTGCTCAAGATGGAGTGGCTCTGGAGCCTCGTATCACAGCTGGTTGAACACGTATTGGGGCTGGATGTGGGGGGCAGGCTTGGAGGCAGCATCCACTTCTTCATATATGATTCCATCAAGATCCTAGTACTTCTGTCGGCCTTGATATTCGGCATCTCGTACATTCAGAGCTTCTTTCCGCCAGAGCGTACGAAGAAGATCCTTGGAAGATTCCATGGCATCAGCGCCAATGTTCTTGGAGCGCTCCTCGGCACAGTGACGCCGTTCTGTTCATGCTCGTCCATCCCGCTATTCATCGGATTCACTAATGCAGGACTGCCCCTGGGTGTGACGTTCTCGTTCCTGATATCCTCTCCACTAGTGGACTTGGCATCATTGATTCTGCTAGCGAGCATCTTCGGCTGGGCAACGGCCGTTGCATACGTGGTAGTTGGCATTGTTCTGGCGGTTGTAGCGGGAACCATAATCGGCAACTCAGGGATGGAGAAGTACGTAGAGCCATTCGTGTTCAACAGAATGCAGGGTTCACCTGATCTTGACTACCAGGCACTGTCGACGCGTGAGAGGCTGGCTTACGCAAGCGACGAGGCGGTAGGGATCCTCAGCAAGGTATGGATCTACGTACTGGTGGGCGTAGGCATTGGCGCTGCCATCCACAACTGGATACCCCAGACCCTGATAGCTGCCTTACTCGGCCAGGACAAATGGTATTCTGTTCTGCTGGCGACCATCGTTGGAGTACCGATGTATGCCGACATATTCGGAACGTTGCCCATAGCCGAGGCTCTCGTTGCTAGAGGAGTAGGTCTTGGGACGGCCCTGTCATTCATGATGGGCGTGACGGCGCTGTCGCTTCCGTCTATTGTCATGCTCAAAAGAGTAGTCAAACCCAGGCTCCTGGCGATATTCGTGGGAACAGTGACGATGGGCATTATGGTCATCGGCTACGCGTTCAACGCGTTCGGTCATCTGTTCATCTAGGCTGGAACGGCAGACCATCAGGAACGCGATGGGCAAGGCGATATTGAGGACAAGACTGAAGGAGGCAGAGTATCGTGGTAGTCAAGGTATTGGGCGCATGTTGCGGGAACTGCACTACCCTTGTGGAGAACACCAAGATCGCCCTTAAGGAGCTGGGGATTGATTGCGGGGTGGAGAAGGTAACTGACTTCGCTGAGATAGCGAAGTACGGCGCAATGTCCATCCCTGCTCTAGTCATTGACGAGAGGGTTGTATCCTTTGGCAAGGTACTGAAACCTAAGGACATCATAAGGATCCTGGAGGGCGCAGCAGAATGAATGGCAAAAGCATCGGGTGTACTCAAGGCAGCAAGGCTCGATATTGTCGTGAACAAGATCAACGTCGCCTCAGCAGAGCACACGACGCCCCAAGACGCTTGCAGGCGTAAGGGAGTATCGGTTTCGGTCGCGCCGAGAGCCGCCAGTATGCGGTCAAGAGAGCACAAATGCATGCCCCGATTCCAGTCCCAAGCGCTTGTGCGCGTGTACAAGATTTCTGCTAGGCCCGAGTTTTCTCTGCTTACAGAGATTCACGAAGGCTCGACGGATTTGGCAAGGCGGAGGCTAAGGAGAGTCGCGTTCTGGAGTACGTCAGGAGTGCTGGCCCCATCACAAACGCAGAGTGCAGGCAACTTCTTGGGCTCGATACGCACCAAGCCTCTCGGTTCCTGAAGAGAATGTGCCGTGAAGGCATGCAAGAGCAATCATGGCAGGGAAAGGCTGTAGCAGCGACGAAAACATCAGCCGCAGGAGGAAAACTCTGTTCCCGATTGAGCGCGTCTGCGAGGTGCGTTGTGACGTGGCGGCAGAACGCAGAACACTAAGAATAGGCATATGTGAAGACTCAGTTCCTGACATGGAACTCATTAGGGAGTACCTTTCTGGATGGGAGGCCGAAGTCAATAGCGGCAACCGCCTGAGAACGGTCATTTCCGCCGGGGTCGAGCTTCGCATTTCTGAATTTCCCGACGCCGAGGCGTTTTGTTTCAACTACCCCGACAACCCGCGCTTCGATGTCTTGTTGCTGGATATCCACATGCGAGATATGGACGGTTTCGAGCTGGCCAAAAGGATACGCCAAAAGGACCGCAGGATTGCAGTGGTTTTCATAACCGGCGATCCTGATTACGCCAGCAAAGGATATGATGTGGACGCCGCCGGGTATCTCATAAAGCCGATGCGCCGGGAAGGGCTTTACGCCGTCATAGACAAGTGCCTTATGTCGCTAGAAAGCGGCAAAACGGAATTGCTCTGGGGAACAGACGGCGAGCTGCGCAAGATCTATCAGGAAGACATCCTCTATTTTGAATCTGCTGGGCACATGATAATTGCGGTCACGACCGCTGGGAGTTTCGGATGCAGAATGAGCTGGGGGGAACTGGAATCCTCGGTTTCGCCTGATATGTTTGTGCGGACGCACAGGTCGTATATCGTAGGGCTGGGTCACGTTGATGTGCTCGGGAAAACCGAGGTTACTCTGGACAACGGGACTGTTTTGCCTGTGAGCCGCAGGCTTGAAAAGGAGCTGCGGGAGAAATTCGTG
>CAYYHF010000314.1:0-2960 GCA_964471415.1 uncultured Clostridia bacterium
TGCTATGATGTACCAGGTGGACAGGGGGGACGCCTATGCACAGGATCATGATAGTCGAAGACGATGACAAGATCGCGGATATCCTCGCAAGCTACCTTGAAAGGTATGGCTATGAGCCTGTCAGGCCGTCAAGCCTTCACGACATCAAGGCGGAGTTTCTTGCCGCCTGCCCCCACCTAGTGCTACTCGACATCAACCTTCCTTATATGGACGGCTTCTACTGGTGCCGGCAGGTACGCACCGTGTCGAACGCACCGGTGATCTTCATTTCCGCCCGCTCCGGCGACATGGACCAGGTCCTCGCTCTCGACAACGGCGGCGACGACTACATTACCAAGCCGTTCTCTATCGATGTTGTGATAGCGAAAATCCGCGCGGCGCTGAGGCGAGCCTACGGCGAATACTCGATCTCGGCCGAGGCTGACCCGGATGTGTATGAGATCGAGGGGCTCTATCTGTATCGCGGCAAGAATGTGGTCGAGTGGCACGGCACGCAGGCTTTCTTGACTCCCAAGGAGTTTCGCCTGCTGGATCTGCTGGGGCGCCGGCTGGGGCAGGTCGTTCCCCGTGATCGCTTGCTGGAGGCTCTCTGGGACGATGTAGAGTTCGTGGATGACAACACCCTAACCGTTAACGTCACGCGAGTAAGGCGCAAGCTCCAATCCATCGGAGTGATGGGCGCCATCGAAACCATCCGCGGAGTGGGCTACAGGCTCGCTCCTATATGGAAGGACGAGCATCACGATGAGCATCCTTGAGTATCTGGCCAGTCGAGCCGCGTTCATCATCTTCCACCTGTTCGCAGGGGCGCTCGCAATCGCCGTCATCCAGCTGGACCTGCTCAGGACGGGCGGGCCCGCGCTCACATATGGGTCTGCCGCGTACATCGTAGTTCTCCACGCGGCGATGCTCGGCATCGCCGTGGTCATCGACTGCTCGCGGCAGTATGCATTCTTCCGCCGCGCCCGCGAAATCGCGGCCGCGCCCGACCCGATAGCCCTCGTGCCATCGCTTCCCGCCCCCAACTGTGCGGAGCAGCGCATCCTATCCCGGCTGGCAAACGCGGCATACACATCACACACCGCGGAGGCTCTGAAGCGTGAGGAGCAGTCGCAGATGCATATCGACTTCACCAACCGATGGGTCCATGCCATGAAAACGCCGGTGTCTGTGATAGACCTGCTCGTCCAGCAATCCAAGGAAGTCAGATCGGTTGAAGAAGCGCTGCCACTGTTCGACAGCATCCAAGAAGAAAACGAGAGGATCGCCCACGCTCTCGAAACGATGCTGGGAATGGCCCGACAGGAGCGATTCTCGGTGGACCTCCTGCCCCAGCAGGTGGACCTCGCCGAGGTCGCCCGCAACGTGGTCAACAAGCACAGGAACGAGTTTATCAGGTATTCCATCTACCCGAGTTTTGAGTGCCATTCCCCGACCTCCATCGTAGAAACCGACGAGAAGTGGATCACATTCGTCGTCGATCAGCTCGTATCCAATGCAATCAAGTACACCCGAATCAGTCGGCCAGCGTCCGCAGCGGCAACCACAGTCACAGCCACGACCGCAGCCGTAGCCACAGTCCCAGCTGCACCGAGCTCCAGCCACCCCGGGTCAGCCAGCAGGGAGAGGCGCATCCTTATCCTGGTCGACCAACTCCCGGCTGGTTCCCGCGATCAAACCGACATCGCCCAGCCCGCTCTGACGCTCACAGTACGCGATCATGGGATCGGGATCCCGGTTCAGGACCTTCCACGGATCTTCGATCCGTTCTTCACCGGCGAGAACGGACGCCTGGCTCCGGAATCCACCGGAATGGGCCTTTTCCTCGCTCGGAAGATATGCGCCGCCCTCGGCCACACCATCACCGCCCAGTCCCAGCCCGGGCAGGGCGCCTCCGTGACAATCACCTTCTCCACAGCCTCGATAACACACGGCGTAGAAGCCCGCGACCTTGCGATAATGTAAGGCTGAAAGGCCCTTATGTAAGCCTGTTCAATGGAGGTATTCACGCCGGCCTTGTATACTCATAGTCGATGGCCCGGGCGGAAGCTCCGCCCAGCAGCATGAGCGCAAGGCCATTGACATGCCATTGGCAGGCATATGACGAAAAACGCGCAAGATGCAGGGGTAAGGAGGGGTTCGGGATGGCAGTCCTCACCGCACATGATCTCACGAAGGTATACGGCTCAGCAAAGGGCGCAGCGACTACTCGCGCCCTGAGCGGCCTGAGCATGCAGGTAGACGCAGGTGAATTCGTGGGGGTAATGGGACCATCCGGGAGCGGCAAGACGACTCTGCTCAACGTGCTGGCGACCATCGATACGCCTACATCCGGGACTGTAGAGGTGAACGGGGTATCCCCCGCCAAGCTCCGCGGCGACCAGCTGGCTCTGTTCCGCCGCCGCCAGCTCGGATTCGTGTTCCAGGACTTCAACTTGCTTAACACGCTTTCGGTTCGCGAGAACATCGCGCTCCCGCTGGCTCTGGATAACGTGCGCGCCGACGACATCGAACGCCGGGTTGAGCAGATCGCAGTCCGTCTGGGTATCAGCCACATACTGGACAAGCGCACCTACGAGATATCCGGCGGCGAGCAACAGCGCGCCGCCATTGGACGTGCCATAGTCCCAAGGCCCGCGATCTTGCTCGCCGACGAGCCCACCGGCAATCTCGACTCCAAGTCGTCTCACTGGGTCATGCAGGCCTTCCGCGACCTCAATGAAAAGGACGCTGCCACGATCTTGGTAGTAACGCACGATCCGTTCGTGGCGAGTTTCTGCCGGAGGATCATATTCATCAAAGACGGCAAGGTCTTCTCGGAACTCAGGCGGAGCATCGACAGCCGCCAGGCGTTCTTCCAGAAGATCCTGGATTCCCTGAGCCTGCTGGGAGGTGAGTTCAATGACGTTGCTGCGTCTCGCATATAGAAACGTTCGGGAAAACCGGCGCACCTACTTCGG
>CAYYHF010000315.1:0-2956 GCA_964471415.1 uncultured Clostridia bacterium
GCCAAGATTCCAGACAGCAGATCAAGATGGATGCGCTCTGGGCGGATAAGACACTCTGGTAGACCAATCATCGCCTTGGAAACGGAGTGCTGTATGAACCCGGCATTAGGTCGCCTCGTCTTCACAATCGGGGATCGCTTAGGTCGAGATCCCATAATCCCCGTCTTGCAGGAGCTGCAGCGGACGGAACATCTCCCTGAGCCCGAGCTCCGCCAGCTCACCTGGTGTCGGTTATCCGACCTCCTGGGGTACGCTTCCGCTCATGTGCCCTATTACCGGCGGGTGCTGAAAGGAATCCCGTTAGCCGATATCAAGGCACTGGATGATCTTCAGGCCTTACCGATACTGACCAAGGCCGACGTACAAACACATGCGGACGAGCTACTGCCGGATGGATGGCGGCCCAGGTCGAATCCCTATGGGACCAGCGGCTCCACCGGGCAGCCGCTCAAGTTACAGATCGACACGGCTGCACGAGCACACTTTTTGGCAGCTAAGCTTCGGGGAGAGTCCTGGTACGGGGTGAGTTTCGGTGATCCTGTCGCCCGTGTCTGGAGTGTACCTCTCCTTCGGTACCCACGGCTCCGCGAGCAGTTCAAGGACATATCACTCAACCGAGTTCGGCTGTCGGTCTTTGACATGACGGACGCCACGATGGCAGCCTTCATACGTCGATGCCAACGCTTTAGACCGCGCTTGCTCTATGGCTATACGTCGTCAGTCGCGAGGTTGGCCCACTTCGTGGTGCAGAACAACCTGAGTGGCAGCCTTCCCTCTCTTCGGGCGGTAGCTACTACGAGCGAGACGCTTTTTGATTACCAACGTGAGGTGATTCGGAAGGCCTTCGGAGTGCCAGTCGCTAGCGAGTACGGTTGCACGGAGGTTGGGGTGATCGCCTACCAATGTCCCATGGGCTCCTTCCATATCGCTTCTGAGAATGTCATCGTGGAGATCCTTCGGGATGGCCGCCCGGTTCCACCGGGGGAGACAGGCACGGTGGTAGTCACAGGGCTACACAATAGAAGCACTCCTTTTATCCGCTATGAGGTAGGCGACTACGGGTCGCTGAGCCCAGAACCGTGCCCGTGTGGCCGAACACTCCCAGTGATGGGCCCGATGTTGGGTCGCACTGTTGAGAGCTTGGTCATGCATGACGGCCGCTACCTTCCGGCCTGGATTTTCGATTACGCGATTCGGAAGGTGAATGCTGGCGGAGCGGCTGTCAACGAGTTCCGGGTTGTGCAGACCGCAATCGACTGTTTCCGCGTCGATGTCGTGCCAGGCCGCGAGTACTCCAACCGTGCTCAGACGTCCCTACGTCACGAATTAGAGCACCATCTAGGGAAGACAGTCCAGATACAGATACAGGTGGTTGGTAGCCTACCACGCACTTCGTCTGGGAAGCTCCGTTACTTTGTATCGGAACTGCCGAATGCCACGGCATCCGCGAAGTCGCTGATAGACCAGCCTGGCGAGCGAGGTTGACAGTGCAGGACGGATCATACCACCACATACCATCTCTCTGCATCATGAGTACTCGACCCGCTGGAGGCGGCGTCACATCCCTCTCACGTGCAGTTGCTGAGCACGCCCGCGAGAACGGGTTGACCGCCGAGTTGCTGTTTCCCTCGCGGTCCTTTGGTGATCTGTTGCGGGGTAGCCGGGTCGACGCCTTTCCTTGTGCTCTGCGCCACTATCGTTCGATTCCCTACCTGTACGCCCTCAGCTACTGGGTACCAGCGGTGACAGCACGGAAGGCGCTCCGCCGATATGATCTCTATCAGGCTGTCGGTGGCTCTGCACTGCCAGGTATCCCGCTCTGGGCAAATAACCTCCGCTATACATGCTGGATTGCGACCACTTTGCAGGATGAGTGGCGTGCTCGTTACAGGTGGTATGATCTGTCCTATCGAAATTGGCCCTCACATCTCAACGCACCCGCTATGCCGTTGCTCCGTCTATGGGAGAAGGCGGTTCTGCATGGTGCTGAACGCGTCTTCTCCGTTAGTGAGTACACGGCCAAACAACTTCGCAATGAGATTGGGCTGAGCGATACTCAGGTTGAGGTTACGCCCTACCTGGTCGATACCAACCTCTTTTCCCCTAATGGAGAAGCCGTCGATCTAGGATGTGATTACATCATCTTCTGCGGGCGATCAGACGATCGGCGCAAGAACGTCCGTCTCCTCTTTGAGGCATTTGCCCTCGTTCGCAAGCACCACCCTGGGCTGAAACTTGTAATCACCGGACCCCGTTCCAGAGATCCGCGGATCTGGAGACCCATCGAGCGACTTGGAATTCGGGACTCTGTTGTTTTCTTGGGCCAGGTACGCCGCGAGATGCTGCCAGCCTACCTGCGAGGAGCCAAGGTCAAGGTGCTCTCGTCAGAGCAGGAGGGCCTAGGGATTGCAGTTATGGAGGCGATGGCTTGTGGGGTTCCCGTGGTCTCCACGCGCTGTGGCGGCCCGGAGGAGATCGTGGCTCACGGTGAGGCGGGGTTCTTGGTCCCCAACCACAGCCCACAGCACTTATCAGCAGCTATCTTAGACCTGCTAGCTGATAACGACCTGAGGACGCAGATGGGTACATCTAGCCGCGAGCTGATCATGCGCCGGTACTCGCTCCAGAACGTGGGATATCGGTTTATCGCTCGATTCAGAGAGCTCCACCCAGAGTTACCGTGGCATGGTCGAGCACCACTATAGCGCGAGGGTTCCCTATGCCAACCCTCGACGTATACGAGACTGAGTCACAGGGGCACCTGTCGCGCATCCGCGGTAACCTGGCGCTCCGTGCTTGCTGCCGATGGTTCGTCGAAGAACACTTAGCGCGGAAGGTAATGTAGGAATTCGCACCGTGCAACCCAACACCGTGAATAGCCAGCGCACCCGGCCGCGGGCCCGCGGGTCCTGGTATCTGGTCCCAGCGCTCCTGTCCCTGCTTCTGCTCTCGCCAG
>CAYYHF010000316.1:0-2954 GCA_964471415.1 uncultured Clostridia bacterium
TGGTTGCAAATGTAGCCTGCCCTCCCCCACCCTACCACATGTCCACCAGCCACCTGATTTCTCGAAACTTCTCGACTTTTCACCGCCTCAGAACCCTTGACGCAATAAGCAATATCGCTTATCCTATAGATGGTTAAGCGATATCGTTTATTGCAGGGGGGCTATGACGATGGCGATGACACTCACCACACGGACCTCGAGAGGCACGGAGATTACCCTGACGGCTACCGATCGTCACGAGATTATCGCAGACCTGCCCGGACAGTCCGGGATCCGGGTCACTGAGGGCGAGCTCCAGGGAGTGCGCTGCCTCCATGGCTACGCCACCCGCGCCGGCAGACGGGTGCCGATGGGCATCGAGATCACGCCGGAGATCCGAGTATGGCTCGACGAGGTGGCGGCAGAGCGCAAGGCTGCCACCGCCGCCAGGGCAGACATCACATATATCAACCTCAACACCTGGGAGCCCTCGACATGGACCGTGGATCTGAGGCAGAGCACAGATGAGATCATCGCGGGTCTGCCGCAGAGCGTGCGCGAGTCGCTGCGCGTCGAGGAGTTTGGGGCCAGCATCGAGCAAATCCGCGCCGAGCGGACCAGCAAGACTGAGGCCAGGGAAGCCGCCGAGGCACGCGCAAGTGCCGCGGTCGCGAAGGCTGAAGAGACCGGCAAGCCTGTGGAGATCGACCGGCGGATGGTGCCATGTGATGGCACCGCTGAGGACTGCAGCACGGACCTGGTGATCCGCCTGGCAATGCCGGATGGCACAATCCACGAGGCGCGAACACACACGTGCTAAGTATCAGTAGATAGGGGGGCTAACGTGATGACCAGAGAGGGAACAGCGCTAGAGGTGACAGTCAATCCCGCATATCTTCCCGCGAACACTGATTCCGGATATCGGATCACTGCTCGCCAGGAGGGACGCCACCTGCATATTACCGCAGAGTGTGTTGTGGCATCGGATGCTGGCCATGTATCGCCGCATTATGATCGGTACATGGTTGCGCCCAGAGTGTATCAGGGTCAACATGTGCCTACGCTGGCGGAGCTGATCGCCGATGCCTGCGGCTGGGCCCGCATTGATCCACCGGCATGGTCTGAGATGGTGCCGGGTGCGAGTGAGAGGCTTGCCTTGGAGTGGCTGGGCAAGCACCACCAGCGGGTGCTAGAGCTCTACGGCGTATAGCGGAGACTGCAAGGGTCTAGGTAAACTGCGAGGAACAAATCGTTCTGCGGGGCTATGCCTCGCCAGCGACTGGGGCGAGCTGCCCCAAACCTACAACAGGCTGGGGCCGACCCAGCAGGGAGGTGTGGGTTCATGACACGCGTCACCATCGCCCCCGGAACACACTCTTTGGGGCTGACAGGGACACTGTCGGATGGATCGGTTCGGGCCTACAGGAAGCTCAGCCTTAAGCAGCTCAAGGCAATCGAGAGTAACATCAGGCGCAACTATGACACATGCTCCTGCTACAAGTCCGGGCAAGCAAGGCTAGAGCAGATCGAGTATTTTTACCGGGGTCACAGGCTTATCGCAGTCTATATTCCGGATGATCCTGACATCCCGGTATACATCAGGATGGCCAGACAGTATAATCCCGGAGCTTGGGGCGGGATCAACAATCGAGCCAGGTTCGGTGATGGGCTGACCGATACTGCTAGCGAGATTCTCCTGCAGTATGCCGGATTACAGCCTCTAGAAGTTGAGTTCGAGGACTAGGCAGTCATGTCGGTTAATCCATCCGGCCTGCCGGGAGCCGGCAATCCTGGCGCCATCACAAACGGGAGGAGGCATACTCATGCCACGGATCAATGTGTTCGATGGGTATAGCGACGAGCTTGTAGGGTGGTTCGAACGCAGCAAGGCCAAGTGTTACGAGGAGGAGACCCGTTGGGACGGCAACAACCACATCTCGTGCGCCACGGGGAGCCAATGGCGGCACGAGGAACTCTACAGGACTGCGGGCGGACGCTGGGTCTTGCACTGGTGGAGCGACTACGGGAACGAAGCTGATAGCTACCGATTCATAAGTGACGAGGACGCCAAACAGTGGCTCCTGGCCCAACATCACGACGGTGCTGTCGAGGAGTATTTTGGAGGGCTCGAGGAGGAGGCTGGGCCGGGCCGGCCAGAGATTGGGCCGGCGGTCCACGTCAGACTGACCGCGGAGCTCCTAGCCCAGATCGACGAGCTCGCAGAAGACGAGGGGTTGTCGCGCGCCGAGACGATACGAGCGCTGTTGGCCGAGGCGCTCTCATAGGGCGGAACGGAGGAGAATGCTATGGTCTGCAACGAAGCGAATTTCCGGCTGGAACCAGCCACTCACCGGTTGGCATGGTGCCGCCATGACCCAACGGAGGCAGGGCGTCTCCTGCCGATGGAAGTTTACTTGCAGTTGGACATTGAGACACAGAGCCTGTCGGTAGAGACCTACTATCAGTCGACCGTATTCGGTGTCCCCGCCCGAGCGTCCTACGGCGTGGTGCGACGCTATGAGCTGTCACCGTTCACTGACTCGGTCGATTTGACGACGGACGTGAACGCCGGCAAGTTTGACGCGCTATTTCAGCGGATCCTGGCCGGTGCGTCCATCTATTGGAATGGCCATAATCACGTGGGTTGTCTCACCGACGACGCATTGGAGGCCGAGAAGGAGCTCGAGAGCCGCCTGGCGACATACGCCCGGGTTCTCGATGTCGGCGGTCTCTGGGAGGCCGGTGACTGGCTACAGCTCTGCTCAGCAGCCGATTGCGGGATCACGGCGAAGACCACCGATGATGAGGTGTCGAAGCTTGCTCAGCGCGAGACGGCCAACGCGTTACGCGAGGATGTGATCCTGGTTGACGCGGAGGAATATTTCCGCGGCCTGCGGGACCGGCTCCGGGAGGCGATAATCGATGACGCGGAAACGTTGGTCTAGGGAGTTGGTTCTCTCTGCTCTGCAGAAGCG
>CAYYHF010000317.1:0-2944 GCA_964471415.1 uncultured Clostridia bacterium
GTCCCGCGCCTCTTAGCATGTCGAAAACGTCATCTGAAACCCATTCGATGTTTCGAAACTCCACCACCGTGGGCCAGCCCAGCAGGCGCTCGGGCAGGTTCCTGATGTATGCTTCATTCTTCGCCGTCCGCTTGAAACCCCACGGGAACTGGCACAAGATGCAGCCTAGTTTGCCCTGGTCCACCATGGGCTGCATAGCGGCGCAAAACCTATCGAAGTCCTGCTTGAGCTGGGATTCATCATCAGCCGGCTTGTGCGTCATGCTGCTGTGGGCTTTCACGCAGAATGTGAAAGCATCGGGAGTCTTGCGGCACAGCCCTTCTATTGAGCGGATGCCTGGCATCTGATAGTAGGTGAAATTCAGTTCCACGGCGGAAAAGCGCGTGGCGTAGTATGCCAGCAAGTCTCCGTCAGCCATGCCGTCAGGGTAGAATACGCCTCGCCAGTCCTTATAGCTGAATCCGGAAGTGCCCACTTGTATCATGCAAACTCACCTCGGAGCAAACCTTGCTTGCCGGCGATCCAGAACACCAGTTCCGTGAAACCGTCCTTGAACGAAAGCTCGATGGGCGGCGACGAGAATAGGCCCACGTCCGAGACCTCGTCTTCGTCAACAGGCGATCCGTAGGCGGTCAGATCGGCCACATACACGATTCCGCGCGATGGTCGCCCGAAGAGGCCATGGGGTTCGCGCTGCGTGATCTGCACTGTGTACCAGCACATTGTTCGAAGCTCGCCCAGGCGGGCGCCGGCTTCCTCCACGGCTTCTCGTCTGGCGGCTTGCTCAGGGGTTTCGCCTTGGAGTATGCCTCCCCCTGGGAATTCCCACCCCGCTCTGCGCAGGTTACGCACAAGCAACAAGCTGCCGTTCATTACCGGCACTACGATTACGCTGTCAGGCCCCGGCCATTCCGACTTGGGCGGAGCATCGCCGAACCAGAGCACAGTGTATACTCCCGGGCCCTCCAGGCATATTCGATTTCGGTCGCGCAGGCGATCACTCCAGCTCTCTACCGCGTCTCACACCTTTCTTACCGAATCGATGGGCGATGCTGTCTAGCACGTGATCCAGGCTGTCACGGGACGACTCGAACAGCGACAGCTGCCTAAATCGCGTCAGTTGCGACACCGACACGCCGATCAGCCTCACCGCGGTAGGCATGTCCAGCTCCCGCAGGAGCTCACAGGAAGTAGCGTAGATGGTGTCATCGTCGTCGAAGGGCTGACTTAGGCTTCTGCCCCGCGTTACCTGCTCAAAGTCGGAGAACTTCACCTTCAGAGTGACGGTGCGGGCCAGCTTTCCTCCGGCCCTGAGCCTTTCGCCTACGCGCCTGGAGTGATGAGCCAGGCACTTTGAGAGGGTCTCGGCGTCATGGACGTCCGAGTCAAACGTTGACTCGGATCCATACGACTTGCACTCCTCGTCAGTCGTCACGGGATCGTTGTCGATTCCTCGAGCCAGGTCGTAGATGAGCGCTCCCCACTTGCCGAAACGTTCGGTCAGCCACTCTGCGGGCCAGGCGCGCAGCTCGGATACTGTAGTGATGCCGTATCTGCCCAGGGCCTGCTCCCCCTTCTCCCCCACCCCCCACAATTCCCGAACGGAAAGGGGCGCCAGAAACGCCTCTACCTCATCAGCGCCTATCACCAGAAGTCCGTCCGGCTTCGACTTGGACGAGGCCAGTTTCGCCATGAACTTGTTGGGAGCCACGCCGCAGGAGGCGGTCAACCCGGTTCGCTCCTTGATCCGCCCCCTTATTGCGGCTCCCATTGCTGCCGCTGTGTCATAGAAGTGCTCGCACCCGGTCATGTCCAGGAAGGCCTCATCAATCGACATCGGCTGTAGTTTTGGGGTGAACTCGCTCAGCACTTGCATGATATGGTGCGAAACCTCGACGTATCTTGCCATGTTGCCGGTGACGAACACCGCATGCGGACATAATCGGGCGGCCTGCGAAATCGGCATCGCCGACCGCACGCCGTACTTCCGCGCCTCGTACGAGCAGGTCGACACCACTGCGCGCGGGGTATCGCGCCTCCCACCCACGATCAGAGGCTTGCCTCGATACTCAGGATTGTCGAGAGCCTCTACTGCGGCGAAGAAGCAGTCCATGTCGATATGGGCTATCGTGCGCACCCGGATCACCTCTGGGGTCTTGCGCCCGCCAGTCGTTCCGATCTCAGTTCCTCTTGATTATCGTAACCAAGGCCCCATTCTTCAGGCACGCCGCGTTTGCTTCGTCGGTATCGATGTGCATTTCCCAGGTGAATGTGGGGTCCACACGCACCAGTACTTCATCGAACACCAGCGCGCGATCACCTGCGACCTGAACCATCACTGTATCACGGTCCTTGACTCCAAGTTGCTCGGCTTCCTCGGGTGTCATATGAATGTGGCGTTTGGCCAGTATGACGCCGACTGGGATAGTGATTTCGCCCTTGGGGCCAACGATTTTGATAGACGGCGATCCATCCAGGTCGCCCGAGTCTCTGACGGGCGCGTCCAGTCCCAACTGGAAGCAGTCGGTTCGCGACACTTCGACCTGAGTGCGCTTTCGGCAGGGACCCAGGATGCGAACGTTGGATATGGATCCCTTGGGACCAATGATGGCGACTGTCTCTTGCGCTGCGAATTGGCCCTTTTGACTGAGGTCCTTCTTCACTGACAGCTGGTAGTCTTTGCCAAAGAGGGCTTCGAGATGGTTGTGTGTGACGTGCAGGTGACGGTTGGATACTCCAACCGGGACAACGTTGCTCGACATGCTTCTGCCTCCCATCCAGTGCAATGTCACTACTACATGATAGCCCGCGAGCCCGGCAAAAGCAATTCGGGACGCACTTGACAACGCAGGGTGGCGACTATAGAATCAATGTAGTCAAATACACGAGTTTGCGCAGGGGAGTAGCTCAACTGGTAGAGCATCGGTCTCCAAAACCGAGGGCT
>CAYYHF010000318.1:0-2927 GCA_964471415.1 uncultured Clostridia bacterium
TGACTGGGGGCCTGTTCTTGGTTATGCTGTTCTCAGACAAGGAACTTGCTGAGGCATGCATGAACCCGCAAGCCGGGCAGCGTCGGTGGGGCAAGTCCGTCCACAAGAAGATCGTCAAGAGGCTAGGTGAGTTTGGCGCTGCTGAGTCCCTTCATGATATTGCTACTATCAAAGGCGCTCGCCTTGAGAAGCTACTGGGGAAGAGAAAAGGCACTATGTCGGTTCGCGCAGATGACTCAATGAGGATTGTGTTCCGAACGCGACCGATGCCTGCGCCGGAGAAGGGCGAGGAAATACTGATCCTGGAGGTGATCGACTATCATGAATAGCGATGGGTTCATCGAGTATGTTCCTGCTGTTGTTACGCCTCCAGGCGATACGCTCAAAGAGGCCCTTGACGAGATCGAAATGACCCAGGCCGAGCTTGCTAGGCGCATGGGACGTCCGAAGAAGACGATAAACGAGATCGTCAGGGGAAAAGCCGCCATTACGCACGAGACTGCATTGCAGCTTGAGAGGGTGCTTGATATCCCCGCGCACTTTTGGAGAGCCTTGGAGGACAACTATCAGCAGCACGTTCTGAAATCCAAAGATCTACGCCTCCTTGAGGAACATGCAGACTGGCTTGATGAGATTCCAATGGCCTCAATGGTGAGAGAAGGCTGGGCTGAACCCGGCGACACCGCCGCCGAGAATGTGGCAAATGCCCTCAAGTTCTTCGGCGTTGCCAGCGTAGATGCGTTCAGAGACACTTGGGGGGCAGCAGCAGCAGCCTTTCGTCAGTCGCCAAGTTTCCAGTCCAACCGCTGGGCTCTTGCTGCGTGGCTGCGCAAGGGCGAGATCGAGGCAGCCAGGCTCCGCTGTGCACCCTACTCCAGAAAGAAGTTTGAAGCTGCCCTCGCGCAGGCAAGGAAGCTGACTATCGAAGAGCCCGCAATCGCCCTCAGGCAACTTCAGGAGGTCTGCTCGAAGGCCGGTGTAGCTGTGGTATTCGTTCCCGAGCTGCCTGGGTGCGCTGTGTCGGGGGCGACCAGATGGTCCGGGCCGCGGAGAGCCATCATACAGCTGAGCTTCAGGCACAAGCGCGATGATCATGTGTGGTTTTCCTTCTTCCACGAGGCCGGCCATCTACTCTCGTCGTCTCCAGACGATGTTTTCGTCGACACTCCGGGCGAAGACGCTGCCGACGAATTTGCACGTGACTACCTGATCCCGCCGATTGCGTATGCCCAGTTCCTTTGCTCGGTTGGCGGACGGAAAGCCAGCCGCGAGGCCGCGCGCAACTTCGCATCTGAAATCGGAATCGCGCCAGGTGTGGTAGTGGGCAGGCTTCAGCACGATGGGGTCATTCCATATAGCCACCTGAACGGGCTTACCGTACCCATCTCCGCTGAAATCCTCGGCGCATTGTAGCAGCAGAGCATGCCCTTCACGTACATCAAATCCATCTGAATCATGAATCAGTCTGAATCAGCGATTCGCTCTCGGCGAGTACGACTGTTATGAAAACCAGGCGATGCCATGCGAAACCCGGGCGCCTCATAGGCTCCATTGCTCAACCTCTGGCAGGCAGCATCAACTGCCCTGGGAGCCTGGGAGGCGGCGGATCAGGTCGGGCTCGGGCGTCCATATCTCCACAAACCCTTATTCCATCTCTACATTCTGAGCTTGCCTATCGCACGAATACGGAACGCGATTCCACAATCAGCGCAGCAAAATCCAAAACGGGATTCCATGTGAAAACCTCAGGCGCTGCGAATGAATGCGGATTGGGCTGGACCGGATGGCGCTATCGCGGTATCCTCCCATCAGCCTGCGCTGTCTGCAGCAATTCGGCGAGGAATGTGCGCCCGCTGGGGCTGCATCGCTTCAGAAGCTCGATGGCGTCTGACACATCGTCCATTGCGCGATGTGTCTGAACAGCCCGAATGCCATGCGCTTTGATGAGATCCTGCAGTTTGGCTGAGGCGTAGCCGTGCAGGTGCCACCTGATGTCTCTGCACGAGCAGGCCCAGGGAATCCGAGCAGCCTGTCTGAAGAGTCGGCATACGAAGGGTCTGTCGAAGCCGGCGTTATGCGCGATCAGAAGATCCGAGCTTGTCAGAATCTCCTGCACACGTTGGTCGTCGAGTTGCTCACCGCGCAGATCGTCCAATGTCAGGCCGTGAACGCGCATTGCTCCTGGGTGAATCGGAACACTGGGTTCCCGCAAACCGCAGTAGGAATCGACGATTCCGGCGATCTCACCGGTACTGTAGTCGAACTCAAAGAGTATCATCGCCAGCTCCACAACCTCGTCCGTTCTCGGCGAAAAGCCAGTCGTCTCCACATCGAGGAAACAAGCGCTTCCAGATCCTGCGCCCGGCAGGGCCGCCTGGCTCATGTCGCGTCCGCTCACTCACAACACTCCTGACTACTGCATTCGCTGCGTGTTCAGCAATTGCAGTATGCCCTACTCGCCATGCTGCGTCAAGTCGCGGCCAGAGCCATGGCTCAACAGTTGTCCGACCGCGACACATAGCCATTGGCCGGTTCCCACACTGCTTTTGGCTCGCGGATCTGCATGCCGCGAGAGGTCTTTACCGGGAGTTGCAGAATGTGCATACTGGTCCTACCTGCAATCATGATCCCGGCACCTCTCCTATGCGCCGAAGAGGATCCTCGGTCAGCAACTGGAGGCGCCGCCGCAATGATCAGATCATCCGACTACAGCAGATTGGCGGAGACGGGTGATGGGTAAGGCACGCAAACACGGCCATTACTGCAAAGCATGTTCCCGTCTGACGGCTGCCGAAAAGGCGGAGGGAACGATGCTGAATAGGTTGATGAGTCTACGATGGAGACTGTCCGATGGGGACAAGTCGTGGCTGAAGGACCGTATGATGGACGAACGCCCCGCTGTGCGGAATCTGGCGTGCCATCAGTTC
>CAYYHF010000319.1:0-2910 GCA_964471415.1 uncultured Clostridia bacterium
CTGCGCGACCCGGGATACTAGGCCAACGGTCTACCTCATCCCAGAGTCCTGCGAGATCAATGTTGGCGGGGTCCGAGCGTATCGGGCGTGGGTACGGATGTAGGTCGGGCGACTCGAGCTTGCGCCTGAGCTTCTCATCCTCAGGCTCACCCAGAACCAGAAGGAACAAGGGCCGTTCTGGGTTTAGCTCTAGCTCCGGGTGCGGTGGCAGTGACATCGGGAGTAGGGATTGGAGAATTGCCAGGTGATTGGAGTATTGAGGGGCGATTACATCCTTGTTCGCCTCGATCTGCTCGTCATAGCGATCCAGCTGATCCGCGGCGTCCAGCCTCCCATTGGTGTAGCGCCCGAACCGATGGTCGTTGTGCAGCTTCACTTCACAGAACCGCAAGCGACCCGAGCGAAGGTCGAGCAAGGCGAGGTCGATGTGCCTGAGCCCAAGCAATGGGTGCCAGCATCAACAGCTTGATGGTGGGCATGATCTCCAGGGGGCTGGCCCAGCTGTCACAGCCCGGCAGCGGAACCGATGCGGGGGTACATGGCAGTCACCCAGGGCACGCCAAGAGGGTGCTCCGAGTGTATCGCTAGCGCCTCGAGTTCTCTCAGGTTCAGCTGGCAGGCTGTCTCCTACAAGCTCACTCCAGCGAATCGACGTGCCCTTCTTCCAGCAGCCATTCTAGTCTCGCCACATCGAGGCGGTTGTTGATGCCGAACATGATGACCGCGCCGCGCAGGATCTGATTAGCGTATCCCCGCCGGCGCAGGCAACGCAACGGGCGAACTGCGGGCAGGTCTCCGCCATCCTGCGAAGCCGGGGCGGCATTTCAGCAAGCGCTGCTCTTTCGTGTGGTTCAGCCTTGCATCTCGGCTCGAACTCATCTCCACCAAGGGACCGGGAGGCGACTACTGCGATGTCGGCCGCAAAAGGGACTTCGTTCTATGTCCCGAGGGAGTATACGCCCCATGCCGCCGGAGCCTACTCACCGGGAGAAGGCTCTACCGTCTTTATCCCTGGGGATCATTATCCCTCTACGAGGTGCAAGAGAGTGACAGACGCATCATTCTGGGGACCGCGATGGCTCAAAGCCACCTGATTCTACGGGGCGGCCGAGGCGGGCGGTTCGGCGGCCTGAAGGCCGTTGTGCTCGATCATCTGCAGACGGACGGTAGGTCGGCAGGCTGCGGACTCGATGCCGGCAATGCAGATGAAGCCAATAGAGGACGGCCACGGCAGGCAGGTATTCTGGCGTCTATGGCGTTGGCCGTGGTAGTGTGGGCCGTGGCCGCGACAGGGGCTTTTTGCCACCAGTATCGCATACACCAGGTTGAAAGGGCGTCCGCGAATCTGCAGTCCGGGAATGTGGAGACGCGTCTGGCCGCTATCGCAGCGCTATCCAGTATCAATGGACCGGAGGCGAAGACCGCTCTGCTGACGGCGCTTAAGGACAGTAATGATGACGTACGCCACTACGCGGCGGACGCGCTCTTGCCTTTTGCCACAGCAGACATATCGACGTCAGAGGTCGCGGCGCGATGCATGGAAGCTGCGTTGGATGCGCTCGAAAAGGCCTTTCAGAGAAGGGACTACCCGGCCATCGTCGGAGGGGTCGAGTATTTCATCGGAAGAGGCAAAGATGGAACCGAGCCCGCGCTCATATCGGCGCTTCGAGCTCGCGGCACAAAGGGGAAGGCGGAGACCTACCTCAACTGCGGCAACACGAAGCTGGAGGCTGCCGCCAAGCAGTGGGCTCGGGATCACGGCTACTCGATCCAGACTCAGCAGGCACGCTATCCTATTGTCACGTGGGGAAGCAACCGCTACGAGTAGACAGGGGCACGGCGGATCCCCGAGCGAGATTCTCACTGTTACGCTGCTCGCCTATAGCTGCGATCGCCTATAGCGACTATGTCGCATCGTTCAGCCGCGCGATTGAATGATGACGAAGATGCTATGTTAAAGATATCCGCTCTGCGCATCGGCGAGCGGATACTTATAACGAGGTGAAGGGCATGGGCAGGTATGACGATGTCAAACGGATCTTCGAGTCGCATGGAGGCATTGCCAGGACGGAGGACATGCTCAGGGAGCGTGTACACACCAGCTACATTGCGAACCTGCTCAGTGCGGGCCACATCAGCCGCATCAAGCGAGGAGTGTACGAGTGGCTCGATGATGGCCCCAAGGACGACCTCGAGATCATCGGCCGGCTGATCCCTGAATCCATCCTGTGCATGGAGAGCGCTCTCCACTATCACGGGTATACTGACCGGACGCCCGGCGTATGGCACATCGCAGTGAGCAAGAACATCAACAAGAGGAAGGTTAAGCTGGAGCACCCGCCGATCAAGGTGCATTTCGTAGCGCCGCGCCTTCTCGGTGTGGGTGTGTGCGAAGGTATCATCAATGAGGTCGGTGTTCGCGTCTATGACAGAGAGAGAGCCGTGTGTGATGCGATACGACACGCGGGCAAGATGGATCCCGAGGTCGTCAACCAGGCGATTCGGTCCGATGTTGCGGACCCGGCCAAGAACATCGGCAGACTCATGGAGTACTCCAGATTGTTTCGCATCCAGCGGAAGGCCGAGAGCTTGGTAGGGGTGTGGCTGTAGTGGGCAACATGTTCCAGTCTGTGCTCGACAGGCTGAAAAGCAGGGCCCGATGTTCAGGGATGAGCGATGCCAATCTTCCAGGCAAGCTGTCTGTCCGAAGCGTATGGCGCCGGAACCATTGGCCCGCCGACATTGTGGCTTTCGCTGCACTCCACGTTCCGCATGTGGGTGTTCCGATTTCGGCATTTGGGCGCTGCACTGAACATCCCAGTCAGATGGCAAAGCGGCCTTACGCAGAAATAGACCCATCAAAACCATGCGTAGTATGGGTCTATCCAGCCTGCCGGAAGACCCGATGGT
>CAYYHF010000320.1:0-2894 GCA_964471415.1 uncultured Clostridia bacterium
CAGCCGCCTTAATCGCCTGAAGAGCGCCAAGGCCCATCTCATCGCTGTGGGTGTATACAATGTCGATGCTGCCCTTGGGGAAGCGCTCCAGGTAGTTCTCCATGACCTTGGTGCCGTCAGCCCTGTTGCCGGAGCCGGTTTGGCTGGCGACGACCTTGATGTTAGGATACTTGCTTATTGCGTTTCTGAATCCCTGGAGCCTCTCTATAGCTGCTGATGAGCCAATCATCTCCTGGATCTCCACGATGTTACCCTTGTACTGACCGTGGGTGTCTTTCAGGAACTCAGCAACGAACCCGCCTAGTTCTTCAGAGATCTTGAGGTTGTCCTTGCCGATGAACGCGATATACTTGCCGCTACCAGGCTTCGACTCGATGCTTCTGTCGATACAGATCAGCGGTATTCCCTTCTCGTCGCACATCTTCTTCACTGGATCGAGCGCCGCTGCCTGGAACGGCGACATGATCAGAGCATCGGGGTTCTTGAGCAACAAGTCTCTTACCTTGGTGAGCTGGACTGCTGCATCACACTCGCCATCGTTCCATATCAGTTCTACTCCGAGTTTCTCGGCCCAGAACTTGATGTCGTTGGTCATAGCTACTCTCCAGGGGTGGTTCATGGCACACTGTGAGAAGGCTATCACAGGTTTTTTCGCCGCGAAGCCCATCGTCGCGATTGTGAGAACGAGAACAGCAGCTAGTACAATTGTTAGCAGCTTGCGCATTTGCGGATCCTCCTCATACGTTAGTATTGTTCCGACTGAGACTTCTGGTCGATATTCGCCCATTCAGAGAGCTAACCATACCGAATACGAGGCGCCCGACGCTAGATCCCTAGCTCTGCAGCATTATCACCTTCTCTCCAAGAATGTGACGGCAGTTGCCGTAACCTTCAGCAGCCCCCTATAGCCTTCCAAACACGCGTGCAGATCGTTCAAAGAACGGTTTCAGCGCCCCATAAAGCGGTCGGTACAAAGAGTAGACTGCGTCGTAAGTTCTCACCTGATCGTCGTCGGCTCTCATGCTCTCTGAAACTCGGATCAAACTCATACAGGCTTGTTCTACTGAGCCGAAGGCCCCCACGCCCACTGCCGCCAGCATAGCCGCGCCATAAGCCGGTCCCTCATCAACTGATGTGATGCTGACAGTGGAGTCCATAGTGGCGGCAAGTATCTCGCGCCAGAGCGTGCTCTTTGCTCCGCCGCCGGTGACGCGTATCTCATCGGCCCCAATGCCCAGTTCCCTGGCTAGTTCCACACAATCCCTCAGGCTCATGGCCACGCCTTCCATCACGGCACGAGTCATGTGCGCCTTGCTGTGCGCGAGCGACAGCCCCACAAACGCTCCCCTTGCGTTGGCGTCCGTATGGGGAGTGCGCTCACCGGCCAGGTAAGGCAGGAACAGCAATCCTTCGCTGCCCACCGCGACTTTCTGGGCCTGGGCCGTCATCAGGTCGTATGGGTCTGCACCAGCTGCGTTAGCCCGCAGTATTTCTTCCTGGCACAACGTATCACGGAACCACCTCAGCGAGCCTCCTGCCGCCAGCGTTACGCCCATGAGATGCCACTTACCTGGGATAGCATGGCAGAATGAGTGCAATCGCGCCTGCCGGTCGAACACAGGCTCGTCACAGTGCCAGAACACAACTCCGCTGGTGCCCAAGGCGCATGAAGCCGCTCCGGTGGTTGCGATCCCGTTACCCACAGCTCCCGCCGCCTGATCACCTGCGCCTGCAACTACAGGCGTGCCCTCGCAAATTCCCAAGGCCTCGCTCGCCTCGCGTGAAACTCTAGCCACAATCTCAGGGGATTCAGCACAGTCGGGCATCCATGACCCCGGTATCCCGAGTGCGGAATGCATCTGCGACGACCACTTTCTGTTGGCCACATCGAACAACAGGGTGCCGGAAGCATCAGACACGTCAGTCGCCATCGAACCCGTCATCTTGTAGCGGACGTAATCCTTCGGCAGAAGCACCTTGCGAGTTCGCTCGTAGACCTCGGGCTCATTCTCCTTCACCCACAGGATCTTCGGAGCCGAGAAACCATTGATGGCCTTGTTGGACGTAAGCTCGACTAGGGTCTCGCGGCCTCCAACGCGTTCCTCAATCTCGGCGCATTGCTCATCGGTACGCTGGTCGCACCAGAGCATCGCCGGACGAAGCACTTCACCATCATCATCGAGGAACACTGTGCCATGCATCTGCCCTGTGAGACCGATTCCCATGATCCGAGGTGAGCGCCCTCCATCAAGGGCGGACGCTCGCCGAATGCAGGCCCGCACAGCCTTGATGGTCGCACTCCACCAATCGGCGGGATCCTGCTCCGCCCAGTTTGGCCTGGGGATGTGCAGTGCATGGTCCGCCTTGCCCTCTGCTGCCACCTTGCCTCGAGCATCCATGATGATGGCTCTGACGCCGGTGGTTCCTACATCGATACCTAAGAATCCGTCCATTTCGCCCGCCTAGCCTCGATTCCGGCTTGCATGAACCGACTTGACAAACTCGTCGTCAAGGCCCATTGCCCCAAACACGATCTGGCTTGCGCATACGGCATCGTGGGCTTCCTGTGCTCGAGCAAGCGTGTCAGAATCGATCTTGGCAGCCAGCGAGTCTATGAACTCCCACTGGTACACATTCTGGCGAACTGCCTCAATCTGGTCCTCTGTGTATGGGAACAGGTCGAATCCCACTCGCTCACCATTGGAACCATAGCTGTTCCTCCGCAGCTCTAGGGCCAATTCAAGAGTCTGCATGAAGAAAGACGACCCCACCATGTTATCGTCATCGAATGTGCCCCAGCCAGAGTTTCCGTGATTGTGCCCAAGCAAGTTCTCTTGGGCAAGCAGGGCTGCATATTCAGCAAGAGGCTCACCGTTCATTATGAGATGCTGCCA
>CAYYHF010000321.1:0-2892 GCA_964471415.1 uncultured Clostridia bacterium
CGCGCTCGGACAGCGATGCCTGAGAGCCTTTTGCACTACCGGCCGGAGGTACATGGGCCATCGGCGGCTCCGCCGCCGGGGGTTCCAGCAGAAGATCCACGGCCTGGATGTACGGCTCATCCCCCAGGAGCATCGCTTTGGCCAGGACATTTCGGAGTTCGCGCACGTTTCCGGGCCATAGGTAGTCTACGAGGATGCCCATGGCGTCTTCGGAGACCCCGGCGAAGCTCTTGCCGAATGCCGCGTTCAGCTCGCCAATGAAATGCTGCACGAGCAGGCAGATGTCGCTCTTGCGTTCTCGGAGTGGGGGGAGCTCTATGGGCACCACATTTAGCCTGTAGTACAGGTCTTCCCTGAAAAGCCCTCTCTCGACAAGGTCTTTGAGGTCGCGGTTTGTGGCTGCGACTATACGGGCATTGGCGTGGAGCACGTGCTTGCCTCCGACTCGCTCGAATTCGCCTTCCTGCAGAACCCGCAGAAGCTTGGCCTGCATGCTTGGGGATGTGCTCGATATTTCGTCGAGGAAGAGCGTTCCTCTCTCCGCAAGTTCGAAGCGACCGGCCCTCTGTTCGCCCGCTCCTGTAAACGCTCCCTTCTCGTGCCCGAACAGCTCGCTTTCGAGCAGGGTTTCAGGAAGCGCTGCGCAGTTGAGTTTGACGAGCGGGCCTTCGCTTCTGTGGCTGTTGTGGTGGATTGCTTCGGCCACAAGCTCCTTGCCCGTGCCGCTTTCGCCTGTGATCAGCACCGTGACGTCGTGCGCGGCTACTCTGAAGACGATGTCGTACACCTGGCGCATGGCTTCGCTGGCGCCGACCATCTTGGTGAACACCGGTTTTGGCGGGATCGTGTGCGGACCGCGCGCGCCATGCAAGCGTCTGCCTGCATCCGAATCCGTGGGCTGACAGCAGCTGCGAATCACCCGTCTGACTTCATCCAGGTTGAATGGCTTAGTCACGAAGTCGCTAGCGCCTAGTTTGATTGCGTCAACAGCAGTCTTGATCGTTCCGTAGGCGGTCAACATGACTATAGGAGTCTCCGGCACAGCAGACCGGATTTCGCACAGGAGGTCAAAACCAGTCACGTCCGGCATCCTGAGATCGAGAAGAACGAGGTCCACAGGGTGAGAACAGAGCAATCCAAGAGCCTCAACTCGAGTGGATGCCGTCCGGACCCGATGGCCCTCATCGGTCAATACCCCTTCGAGAGTCTCTCGTATCCCCAGATCATCGTCGACTACCAGTATTCGCGCGGATAACATGCGGATTACCCCTTTGTGACCTGCACTCCGACGCGTATCTCAGGTTCCACAGCCTTGCCTGCGAAGTACGATGCTATAGTGCGGATTATCAACTCGCCGATGGTCCTTGGATACTGAACTACATCGCCGTAGATCTTGCCGGCCCTTATCGCCCTCCTGGCCTCCTCAGTTCCGTCGTATCCCACAACCACAATGCGACGCAGATGCCTGGCTGCGTCGATGGCAGTGACTACTCCCATGGCCGAATCGTCGTTTATGGCAAATACTCCGTCTACTTCGGGGTACATCATAAGAAGGTCCTCCATGATCGACATGGCCCGGTCGCGCTGGCCCCAGCCGGGTATGTCGCTCACGATTTCCAGACCCGGGTACTGTGAAACATAGTCTTTAAACCCGCGCACCCGCTCCATTACCGATGCAACCCCGGGGTGATTGATGATCACTACTTTGCCTCGGCCGCCGAGGGCCTCGGCCATCAACGCGCCGGCTTTCAGCCCTCCCTCGTAGTTGTCGGAGGCCACATGCGACACCACCTGCCCGCGGCCTGACTTGTTGGCGATGTCCACTGTGAAGACTGGGACGCGTGCCCGGTTGGCAAGCTCAATGCTGGTGCCAACTTCGTTTGAGTTGCAGGGCGCGATGAGCAAGGCATCGACACGCTTGTCGATGAATGACTGGATCTGTTCGGCCTGCCGGACATGGTCGAATTCGCCATAGCTGATCATCAAGTCGAATTCGCGACTCTTTGCCTCGCTCCTGATGGCATCTTCCAGATCACGGTAGAACTGATGCGACTGGCTGAGCAAGGACACACCGATGCGTTTGCGAGGGGCGGGAGCAGCATCTGCCGGCGTCGCGAACCCTGCAAACCCCGAGAACGCCGTGAGCGCCATGAACGCTGCGGCGACGCCCAGCGTCGCTGCAGATCGCAGGAGAGGCCCAGATTTCATTGCCTTCCCCCCATGCTGCGCCGTAATCGAAATGCTACGATCGTACACACAGCACAGATCACGCGGGCGACGCCGGCAGTGTCATGCGAAATACGGTTCCGCCTCCTGGGCGACATGCGAAACCGATGGCTCCACTATGCTCTGACACCACTTGTGCGACGACTGCCAACCCCAGTCCGGTGCCCTTGCTTCTCGTGGTGAAGAACGGCGTGAACACTCTGTCTGCGAACTCCTCAGATATCCCTTCTCCAGTATCAGACACCGCAATTTCGATGGATGTCGAGTCCGGCGAAAGCTGTGTGACAACGCCGAGCGTGCCTCCGCTCGGCATGGCGTCTATGGCGTTGAACATCAGGTTGAGCGTGGCTTGCCGCAACCGGTCGGCATCTGCAAATACCATAGGCACGCTGGGATCGTACGACACCTCCGCAGTGATCCCTGCGAGCTTGGCCTTCAGCAGTGCCAGGCCGAGTGCTTCGTCGATGATCTGGGTCAGGTCGACGTACTGGAAGTCCACCGGCGCCGGTCGGGTGAAGCTTAGGAGTTGGCGGATAAGCCTGTCGACTCTGTCGGCCTCCCGGCTCACAATACTCGCGTATTTCGCAACCGCCTGATCGTTCTGGGCAATCTCCTCAATACGAGACGCGCATGTTCTGATGGATCCCAGCGGGTTTCTGATCTCGT
>CAYYHF010000322.1:0-2864 GCA_964471415.1 uncultured Clostridia bacterium
TTCGTCTCTCCATGCTACATCCGTCACAAGCATGACGGGACGATTACCAACAACATATGCTATCCGCTTACGAGGGCCCTCTACGGGGCAAAGATCAGGCAGCCGATCGGCGGCGATTTCGGAGTGTCGAGGCATCTTGTCCACACATATCTCGGAAAGGATGTCTGGGCGACTGACGTTGCCAGGTTCGGAGTGGACATATTCATGACCACCACTGCCATAGCTGAGTCGGGCAGGATCGCTCAGGCCGCCCTGGGGCGCAAGGTGCACGATGCAAAGGACCCCGCCGGCGAACTAGGACCCATGTTCAGCCAGGTCGTGTCGACGCTGTTCGACATGATGATCCGGTATGAGCATGTATGGAATACGCCGGAGCTGAATCGGACCGCCGAGATTCCTGGACCGGAGATGGTGGGCTACTACGGCGGCGATGGCAATGGCGATGTCAGCGTCGGCGGTAGCGGCGATGTCGATGGCGACCATGGCAATGAACCCGACCCGGTCCCGATAGACGTGCCCCGGCTGATAGCATCGTTCAGGAATGGTGTTCGGGAGCACCGCGAGGTTCTGTCCCTGGCTCTGGGCAAGCGCGCTCCCGTCATCGAAACCATCGCTTCCGGAACATCGGATGCCGGCCTTGGTTTGTCGTGTGAGGAATGGGCGCTGGTGGTTTATGATTTCGCGGCTGCATATCGCCGCAATGTCGAACGGCGACGCTTGCTGATCAAGGCGCTTGTCCCGTTGTACAACGGCAAAGTCGCATCTTTCGTCTCGAAGGCCAAGGAGATGTCTAGCCGACAAGCTGAGGAGCTTGTGGAGGAGCAGTGTAGAGCGTTCGAGGAGAACAAACCGTATCTTCGCGATCTATGGAAGTAGCGCGGCTTGGGCAACGTGCCCACATGACCTGCCAGGCGAATCTCACCACAAGAATAGGGGGCGTTTCAGAATGACTGGCGACTCTCGTACTGTCTTGCGAGTCCTGCGAATCGCGTTGGTTCTCATGGTGATTGCTTTTGTGCCAATGGCCGCGACAACAGCGGCGACCACGTCGATCGAGTTCTGGCATTGTGAGGTTGAGCAGGATCGTCAGGAGACGATCAATTCGCTCGTCCAGCAATTCCAGAAGGACAACCCGGGCGTTACTGTGAAGGTGCAGGCCATAGAGGAAGACGACATGAGAACCAAGCTCACCACCGCACAGGCGGCGAGAAGGCTGCCCAACCTGGTTTGGCTCTCGTCGGAGCTCATCTTGAGGCTGGGCAATTCAAATCTGCTCGACCAGAAGGCAGCGGGCGATGCAATCGCGTTGCTTGGGCAGAGCGACTTCTACTCAGGCCCTCTAGCCTTCATGGCGAGTCCCGAGGGGGGATACTACGCTGTCCCATACGCCGGATGGGTCCAGGGGATCTGGTACAGGAAGGATTGGTTCGAGTCCAGGGGACTCGCGGCGCCCACGACTTGGGAGAGCATACTCAAGGCGGCTCAAGCTTTCAACGCGCCGCAAGACAGGGTCTACGGGATCATAATAGGCACATCGAAGGATACCTACGCGGAGCAAGTGTTCACGCAGTTCGCTGTGTCCAACAAGGCGTTCCTGTTTAGCCCGGACGGCAAGGTCACGTTCAACACGCCTGAGATGATCGAGGTTCTCGACTACTACAAGCAGCTTTCTGCGTTCACTCCCCCGGGGCCCGAATCGTGGAGGGACGCGCGCGACCTGTACTTGAACGGCACGTGCGCCATGATGTTCTACTCTACTTTCACAATGGACGACATAGGAGTGGAGAGGACTGGATTTAAGGGGGCGATAGTGCGCGATCTCGTGAAGAAGACCGGATTTGCGCCCTATGTTGAGCATTCCGCGGTTTCGTCGTTCGGCGCGGTAACCGGATTCGGGATAATGTCTACCGGCACGCCTGACCAGGCAGATGCGTGCAAGAAGCTGATAGAGTTCCTGATGACCCGCGACAGCTACATCAAGGCAATGCACATGTCTCCGGGAGGCTTTAACCCCGTCCTGAAGAGCGTGGCCACGTACCCGGCCTATCTTGACGAGCCCGTTCTCCGCGCGTGGGGGGAGACATACCATACCATAGCTCGCGGGCTCGACAGTATTCAGACGTTTGCGCAAAGAGACGGCCAGATCTTTCCAGGATACGGCAACATATCGGCTCAGCTGATTATCGGCGAGGCTCTGTATAACCTGACAGAGAAAGACTGGACACCGCAGCAGACGGCGGAGTGGGCCCAGAAGCGAATGGAGCAAGCGATCAAGTAGCGAGTGTGAGGAGTGATTGGGGAGATCAATGCGTGGGGGGGCTCCAAATGGCACCGGTGCTAGCGCTTGCCAAGAGGCGCGGATCTTCAGTATCTCAGCGGGAAAGCCGGCTCGCGTGGGCCTTGCTGGCTCCGAGCGTGATACTGGTGGGGTTGGTTGTCGTGTATCCTATCATCTCCAGCATTCGGATGGGATTCACTCACATTCCGCTCGATCCTGCAATGCCTGAGGAGTTCGTGGGCCTTGAGCAGTACAGCGAGATCGTGCACGACCCCGAGTTCTGGCTGGCGATTGTGCGATCCTTGGTGCACACGGCCGCCACGGTTGCAGGCAGCACTCTGCTGGGCCTGGCCGTTGCCGTCTTGATGAATCGGGAGTTTGCCGGACGCGGCATCGCCCGCGGCATCGTGCTCATGCCCTACGTAGCCCCCCTCATCTCCCTGGTCTTCGCGTGGCGCTACATGTTCCATCCCGTATACGGGTTCGTGAACTACTGGTTCGTCGACATCTTGCCGATCTTCTCGGGACCGCGCGATTGGGTGGAATCGCCCGCATTCGCTATGCCTATGGTGATTCTGTTCGACAT
>CAYYHF010000323.1:0-2862 GCA_964471415.1 uncultured Clostridia bacterium
CTTTTCCTTCTGCTTGATGCGCTCCCAGTTGCGCAGCACGGCGCCGGCATCGTTGGCCTCTACATCGGCGAATACGTGCGGGTGACGCCTGATCAGCTTCTCGCAGATTGCGTCCACTACGTCGTTGAAGTTGAACTCCCCGCGCTCGCTCGCGATCTGGCAGTGGAAAGCTATCTGAAGCAGTAGGTCTCCCAGCTCCTCGCAGAGCTCGCCGGGCTCCCCGCCATCAATTGCTTCGACCACTTCATACGCTTCCTCAATGACATACGGCTTCAGAGACGGTGAGGTCTGCTTGCGGTCCCACGGACAGCCATCTGCGCTCCGAAGCCTCGCCATGATCTGTATGAGCCTATCCGCGGGGTATCCAAACTGGTCTTCCATCGCCCAGCGCCCCCATTTCTCGCCAACAACATGCAAAGGCGCCGGGACCCCTGCCCTGCGCCACTGCTCCGACAGGCGCCGCGGCGGCCTCCGCCGTCCCGTCTAGGACACGCGGCATCGCGCCGTTGCGGCGTTGCGGCGTTGCGGTGTGCCTGCCGCTACTCTACCTGTCGACCGATATACCCCGCCGCCGTAACCACCAGCTTCTCCTCAAGATCGCCGACAGTCCGTTCTTGGGAGGGCGTACCGATGATCACGGCGCCAATAGGATCGCCGTCTGATAGTATGGGAGCGATGGCCGCCGAGATGATCGCGAACTCGCTGCCATCGTCTACAAGAATGGAAGACGACTCGCTGCCGCCGCTGAAGTGCACCAGCAGGACCTGTCGTTCAACCATGGACTTCTCGACCGCCCGCCCAACTGCGCGGCCGATCAAGTCGTGCTCGCCCGCCCCGGCGCATGCGACGACCACGTCTCTATCGCATATCAGGGCAACTTCGCCCGACGAGTTCGCCAAAGCCTCCGCCATGTTAGCTGCCTCTTTCTTAAGCTGCTCGACAGAGGAGTACTTCTTCAACACTATGCTTCCTTCCGGGTCCACGAATATCTCGACCGAATCTCCCTCGTGTATGCGCAGACTCCTCCGAAGCTCCTTCGGGACTACTATCCTTCCAAGTTCGTCGATACGTCTAACAATACCAGTCGGTCTCATCCATCAATCGCCTCCTGTGTGCTACTCACTCGATTTGGTGCTGCTGTTGCCTGCTTCATCTCCGAAAAAACTCCAACCAGCGTGTTTAGTATCTCCTTCTCCGACATCCCTTGCGTTCTGATTCTGATAGTCTGCGATCTTCCGCCGCCCAGTGCGACCCGGCCCTTGAAGGACCGCGCCATCCTGACGATATCCTGGCTCGCGTAACGTACTCCTTCCGGGAACCTGATGATCACCGAATTCCGCTCGCCCGCTATGGCCATCACACCTAATTCCCGTGCTAGCACTCCGATAGCGGCGATAGTTATGAGGTTCGATACCGCGGCCGGCATCGGACCGAATCTATCGGTGAATTCTCGGGCCAGCTCCGCCGCGTCCTCCATAGTTTCGACGCCGTTGATCTTCTTATAAACATCGATCTTCTGCCGCGAATCCGATACGTAGCTATCGGGAACGAAAGCGTCTACCGGCAGATCGATCATCACCTGCACGGGCTCAGGGCGCCGCGCCTCGCCTTTCAGCTCCCTGATTTCCTCCTCCAGCAGTCGACAGTACATCTCGAAGCCGACCGCCGCTATGTGCCCATGCTGTTCCGCGCCGAGGATGTTGCCTGCTCCCCGTATCTCCAAGTCTCGCAGGGCTATCTTGTAGCCCGACCCCAAGCTGGTAAATTCGCGTATAGCCGACAGCCTTTTCTCCGCCAGTTCTGTGAGCACACAGTCTCGTCTGAAAAGAAGGTAGGCATAGGCAACCCTGTTGGTCCGTCCCACTCTACCGCGAAGCTGGTAAAGCTGAGACAACCCGAAATTCTGAGCATCATTGATGACAATCGTGTTGACGTTGGGAATATCGATTCCAGATTCTATTATAGCTGTACAGACGAGAACATCAAACTCACGAGCGAGAAATTCCAGCATAACTCGCTCCAGCCTGTCTTCGGGCATCTGTCCGTGGGCCACTCCAATGGAAACCTCTGGCACCAGCCGCGCGAGAGCCGTCGCCACCTCGTCAATAGTCTGAACCCTATTGTGCACGAAGTATACCTGGCCGCCTCGGTCGACTTCTCTGAGCACAGCCTCCCTTATCAGGGCCTCATTCTGCTCCAACACATAAGTCCTGATAGGGAACCTGTTTTCGGGAGGCGTCTCGATCAGACTCATGTCTCGCACGCCAACCATTGCCATGTGCAGTGTCCGGGGAATGGGAGTTGCCGTCAGGGTAAGGACATCGACCTCCTTGCGAAGTTCCTTGATTCGCTCTTTCTGTACTACACCGAATCGCTGTTCTTCGTCCACCACCAAAAGGCCGAGGTCACGGAAGGCCACGTCCTGCGACAGCAGTCGGTGCGTTCCGATTACCACGTCCACTGAACCCATCCTGATGCCCCGCACTGTCTCGCGCTGTTCAGCTTCCGTCTGGAATCTCGACAGCATGGCTATTTTCATGGGAAAGCCCCGAAAACGCTCGGTGAACGTGTTGTAGTGCTGCTGAGCCAGGATTGTGGTGGGAGTCAACACCGCCACCTGTTTGCCGTCGGCCGCAGCCTTGAAAGCCGCGCGCAGAGCCACCTCAGTCTTCCCAAAGCCCACATCGCCGCAGAGCAGTCTGTCCATGGGCGCCGGTTTCTCCATGTCGCGCTTGACATCTACGATGGCACGCCACTGATCCGGCGTCTCTTCGTACTGAAAAGCGTCCTCGAATTCCTGTTGCCATACAGTGTCGCGCGAGAAGGAGTAGCCCTTGACGCTGCCGCGCGCCGCGTACAGCT
>CAYYHF010000324.1:0-2862 GCA_964471415.1 uncultured Clostridia bacterium
AGGAATTCTGAGCGATCGGCGTAGGCGTACCTCATTGCTTCGGCCATCACATGCACTGTCGGCGATGAGCCGAAGCCCATGGACTCGACATCGTAACCTTCGAGTATGTTAAGTATCTGGACTATGTGGATCCCCCCGGAGCTCGGCGGACACATGGAGACTACTTCGTAGCCGCGATAGGTGCCCCTGACTGGATCTCGCCATACAGGCGTGTACTTCGCCAGATCGCTCTTGGTTATCAAGCCGCCCTTGGCCGCCATATCTTTGGAGATCATATCGGCGATCGGCCCTTCGTAGAACGCTGCGGCGCCTTCCTCAGCTATCAGGCGGAGAGTGTTGGCAAGATCCTTCTGTGCAAAGATCTCTCCCTCCCCATAGGGCGTCCCGTCTGGTTTGAGGAAGTACTTCCTTGCCGATGGGTACGAACTGAAGCGCTTTGCGTTGGCCGCAAACGACCCGGCCTGGCCGGGGCCCACCACGTATCCCGACTCCGCGTATTCGATGGCGGGCGCAATCAGCTGGGCGAGGCTCCTAGTTCCGTACCGCTCTAGCATGGCGCTCATACCTGCGACAGTCCCCGGTACACCCGCAGCTAGAAATCCCTCAGTGCTGGCGTTTGGTATCACCTCGCCCTTGTCGTTGAGGTACATGTCTCGGCTTGCCTTGGCAGGGGCCACCTCGCGGAAGTCAAGGGCAACCGTGTCGCCTCCGGCCATGTGGATGATGGCGAAACCGCCGCCGCCCAGATTGCCGGCGGCGGGGAGCACGACAGCAAGAGCGTAGCCGACTGCCACCGCGGCATCCACAGCGTTTCCGCCGTCTTTGAGCACCTGCATCCCGACACTACTTGCTATCGGGTGGGAGCTCAGCACCATGCCGATGGAGCTTGTCTGGGGCGGGAAGGACGCTGCCCATGAGGACCCCGTGGAGAGCCCCATCAGCGCGAGCAGCAGAATAACCACACAAGTCATGCTCACTAGCTTGGTACGCAGACCCATAACGGACCACCCTCCCTCTTTGTGATAGATCGCGTTCGCGTACAGCACTCGCTATACAGGTCAATGCCTGACGCGCAGACCCCGCTGATTGGGGCCCCGCTGATCGATGCGGGTGTTCTTTCGGTGACCAACGCTAGGATTCCTTGTGAGATTATGTTTGAGAATACGAGTGCACAGCGGAGCGCCGTCAGGGCAAGTTCCGCCTCTCGGCTGAGGATAGTGGAGCCAGGTTGGTTTCAGGTTCCTGCCGGAGTACGCTTGCATTGCCGAAAGGCACTACGATGCAGGACGCAGGGAGGTAGGCATCGTCTACCATACTGAGGAGGCTCGATCGATCATCAATCGCTGGGTAGAGGCCAAAACTGAGAACAAGATCGCTGACCTGATAGGGTCGGGGGCGCTCGATCCGCTGACCCGTCTGGTGTTCACAGACGCCATATACTTCAACGAACTCTCCGTGACCGTTCTGCCGCCAAAACCTGATTCCGGCCTATCGATGCTTGAGGCAGCCATACAGGCCGATGGGATCCAGTCGACTATGGAGGCGCTTTCTCCCGCCAGAGTCGATGTTAGCATCCCACGGTTCAAGTTCGCAGAGGGAGTGAGGAATCACCTATCGCCACTCTGGCGTTAACACGGGATGGCTCGGCCTATTCCCGGGGCTCTAGCGAATACGGGAAGCTAGGCACCGAAGGCTGTCAGTGCGGCACAATCCCGGTAGCCGAAGCGGGTTGCTTCTGCGGGACTGTGCGCGGGCAGTGTACGATTGGGGCTAAGGAGTTCACAGATGTTTCAGCTTGCTACCAAGAGGCTGACACTACTGGGCTGAATACACCTTTCTCACCAGCAATATGCCGGCTATACCGATCACGACAAGCGCCAGCGAATAGAGGCCGATTGAAGCGATCACCAATGCCCAACTCCAGCCCGTGGGCTCAGTTGCGCCTGAGGCGAGCCCGCTGACTACCGCATAGAGCTGGCCGCCGCCTAGAAACGCTACCGCGCCGCCCAGACCCCAACCAATGAGTTTCCTATGAGCGGGCGCCCGCTGAGCCGACCAAAAGAGCAGTAGTGCACCGACGAACGCAATGGGAGAGAGCTCAGCTGGCATCAGATAGTCGAATCGGAATATGCGGGAAGATATCGTTCCAACTATGGATGTTAGGACCGTAAACAAGATGGGAGTCCACACAAGTACTGTCCCCGCAACAGCTAGAAGCCTGGTCAGAACACCCCTGCGATCCAATTGATTCCCCTCCCCCTGAGGCTCCGAGGCTCTGTTTCATGCGGCTTTCTGCTTCTCGCCATATATCATATCTTATTCCTGCGGGATTGGCGGAGGCACTCCCACCGAAAGAATGCCTCCTGGCCGCGCATGACGCATGAGACCAGGCGGACGGCTTCCAGAAACAGAACCCAAGGCTAGCTCCGAAACGAACTCTCCCTGTGTGATCATCTTCAGGAACGGCCGTAGAATATCCAAGCTCAGCTTCGTGACGGGAGTGGGCATTGTCTACTCCCGGCGACAAGATGTCGCTTACGCAATAGGCAGGGGCGCGTCTCTTCTTCTGACGGCCTACCTCCTCAACGCGGCGCGCGGGTACACACCGTGGTCGCTAGGCATCCAGCTAGGGCTCTTGGCTCAGGACACGGTTCCCTACGGAGACGTTTTTCAGAGCCTTCTCGAGGTCGACATTCTGCACTTCGCCGGCCTCTGCTTTATCCTTCTTATCGGCGCGCTCAGGGCAGCCAAGGTTGCCTGGGTCGTGTACCCCATGGTTGGAGTCGCCTTCGGGCACATCCTCAGAGACAGCCGCGACAAACATCGGCTCTAGACGCAGAGCCTGCTCGTCGGTTGCGTGGT
>CAYYHF010000325.1:0-2850 GCA_964471415.1 uncultured Clostridia bacterium
ACTGCCCTGGATGATATCGTGGCGCTGGATATCGCCACTATCTCCCCGCCGTCTTTGCTGACTGCGAGAGGCCCGGATGCGCCCTTGCCTGCAAACTGCGACTGGAACGCGGGTTTGGTGATCTCGGCGCCCAGGCCGGGCGTTTCAGTATGCGAGAGCACCTCTAGACCCTCGACTACAAGATCGGAGTTCACGCCCACCAGCAACGCGATGGCGCCGCCGTAACCCGGTGTGATTACCTTGGCCACAATGCCTCGCACTTCGCCGTTGGTCTCGCCCTGATATACTTCCTCAATCCCGGAGAACCTGGCCTCGGCCTTCACATCGGCCAGCTCATCCTGGACCATTCTCTCAAAGTCCTGCGCAGACGGCAACACGACTGCCATCGCGCGTGCAACCTCCAAAGCCTTGCGCTCGTCGATTATCTTGCTAGTTATGCCATACACATACGATAGCGCTCCGGCCGAGGCAGCGCAGATCAGCATGAGAATCAACCCAAGCTTGAGCGTGTTACGCACGGGCCTTCACCTCCCCGAAACGCTTCGGGCGCGCGAACCTGTCGATCATAGGCACAGCCGCGTTCATGATCAGTATCGAATATGCCACACCCTCGGGGTACCCCCCGAACAACCTGATCAAGGCGGTCAGGACGCCGCACCCGATTCCGAAGATCACCTGGCCCTTGGCGTTGATCGGCGATGTCACATAGTCAGTGGCCATGAAGAACGCCCCCAGGATCAGTCCGCCGGACAGAACATGGAAAAGCGGGTCCTGCCCATACAGTGCGGTGACCACGGCCACCGTGATGATGTAGGACATCGGAATCCGCAGCGAAATATGAGTTCGCCACAGCAAGTACACGGCGCCGATCAAGAGGGCCAGAGCGGAGGTCTCGCCGAGCGATCCTGCCACATTTCCCAGAAACAGCGGCATGTAGAACCTGGACATCGATGTTGCGCCGATCTCGCCCATCTTGAGCATAGTAAGCGGCGTTGCGCTAGTTACCGCGTCGATGCCGCGCGCCCAGGCTGCTCCTTCAATCGAGCCGGGCCAGACGTATCCGGCGGTGGCCAGAGCGGACCACGCCGCCGTGGCAAACGCCCGCCCTGCCAGAGCCGGGTTGAACACATTGTAACCCAACCCTCCGAAGAGCAGCTTGACAATGCCTATGGCGAATACGCCCGATACCACCACGATCCACGCGGGTACGTGCGGAGGCAGCACCATGGCAATGAGCAAGCCCGTGACCACCGCGCTCCAGTCGCCGACGGTGACCGGCTTCTTCGACAGTTTCTCAAAGATGAACTCCGAGCCTACGCATCCGACTACGCCCGCGATAAGCGAGATCAAAGCCTGTGTTCCAAAGAAATACACCCCAGCCGCACACGCGGGCAGCAGCGCAATGACAACATCCCGCATGACCGTGGGAGTGTCTAGGTCGCCCCTGATGTGCGGAGCCGGCGCCACAATCAGCTTCGAATCGGCCATCATTTATCCCCCCGTTCCCTGGCTGCCCGGCGCATTGCCCCGATCTGGGCCTTGGCGTACTTGATAGCCTGAACCAGGTTACGCCGGGACGGGCACTCGTAACTGCACACCCCGCACTCGATGCAGTCGAGCGCATGATATGCCTCGGCCTCGCTCCAAAGCCCTGCCTCGCTCCATTGATGCAGAAGCGCGGGCTCCAGGCGCATGGGACACAGCTCAACGCATCTTCCGCATCTGATGCACGGCATGGGCTCAAATGAGCGGGACTGGGCCCGGTCAAGCACAAGAATGCCGGACGTGCCCCGAGTGGTCGGCGCATCTGCGCTGGGGATTGCCGCCCCCATCATTGGACCGCCGAAGATGATCTTCCCCACATCGCCCGTGAATCCGCCGCACTGCTCTATCAGCTCGATGGCGGGCGTGCCTATCTTCATCATGATATTGGCCGGCTTGGCCACCCCCGGCCCGGTCACCGTCACGACTCTCTCGATCAAAGGCAACCCGCGGTCGAACCTGTCCGCAACGGCTACGGCGGTTCCAACGTTGCTGACTACAACGCCCACGCTGAACGGAAGACACCCGGGAGCGACTTCCCTTCCCAGGACCGACTTAATGAGGTGTTTCTCAGAGCCTTGCGGGTAATGAGTCCTGACGGCTACTACTTGAATGGTCTCTCCCGCCGCCGCTCCCACGGCCGCCCTCTTAAGCGCCTCCACAGCGTCAGGCTTGTTGTCTTCAACTCCTATCACAGCTCGGTCCACGCCGATGGCCTTCATTAGAATACGAGTCCCGCGCAGCACATCCTGCGGTCGCTCCACCATCAGCCTATGGTCGGCTGTGAGGTAAGGCTCGCACTCCGCCCCGTTGATCAGCAGTGTGTCGACTACCGCGTTCGGAGGCAGGGTCAGCTTCACATGGGTGGGAAACTGCGCCCCGCCCATTCCCACAATCCCCGCTTCTCGGATGATACTGACTATTTCGGCCTGCGATAGCGAGTCCACATTCTCCACAGCTACGCACGATTCGTCCAGCGCGTCCTGTGCATCGGGCTCGATGATGATCGCCTGATCCATCATGCCAAGTCCAGTGCGCACGGCGCCTGTGGCCGTGACTTTCCCCGACACCGGTGAATGCGCCGGCACACCGAATCTGCCAACGGGCTCGGCTACCTTCTGACCCTTCCGCACCAGGTCGCCTCGGGCGACCAGCGACGATAGCGCACCGCCTGTGCCCGTGTTGAGCGCCACGGCCACCCTAGACGGGCGCGCGGCCGCTACTATGGGCAACCCGCTAGTGCTTGACTTGTTCTCCGGAGGATGGATACCTCCTCGGAACGACCCTCTGGGCATGCACCTCACTCCT
>CAYYHF010000326.1:0-2833 GCA_964471415.1 uncultured Clostridia bacterium
GGTTCTGCATGAACCGGGCAGAGAGCCTGAGACGAAATCGTTCATGTGGGTTTACTGCACCGGAAGGTACGAGCCGCCTATTGTGCTCTTCGACTACCAAATGACGAGGGCCGGTTCCCACCCAAGGGAGTTCCTATCCGGGTTCGAAGGCTATCTCCATGTAGACGGCTACTCCGCCTACGAGGGGATGCTCAACGTGATCCTAGCTTGTTGCTGGGCCCATGCGCGACGCAAATTCGACGAGGCGCAAAAGGCTCTGCCCGCCGCGAAACGCTCATCGGATACGGCCGCCCAGAAAGGGCTGGAGTTGTGCAATCGCCTCTTCGCCATTGAACACGATCTGCGGGATCTAACCCCGGAGGAACGTTGCCGACTTCGCCAGGAACGCAGCCGCCCGGTGCTGGATGAGTTGTTAGCGTGGCTTTACGAGCTGGAACCGAACGTGTTGCCCAAAAGCGCCTTGGGCAAGTCAATCCACTATTGAGTGAAGCGCTGACGATGCAATCATATCCGAGCCCCCACGATAGAAGCCACGTGGGGGCTATTTGACGCTTCTGCCGAGCTTCCTCGCAAACCCAAAACCCGATCGCCCGGCAAGTTCAAATCCGCCTCCTTGATCGTAAGCCTCGCGGGCCGCGGCGCGCCGCACTGCGCCGACGACCGCGCGCGAGCCATCAACAACTCCTCGCCGATGATCATCGTCTGCCGTGGCCTGCTGGCCGAGCTTCACCCTACGGGCTCTGCTGAACTTCGCTCCGCGCTGCCTAGTAGGCATGAAACCCAACGACCTTCCCGATGCGCGGCAGCTGACGAGGGTTTGGGAAGCGAGATTTGACGCTTACGCGCCGCGGCCTGCGCGCGGAGGGGAAGGAGATATGGGCAGGGTGCGATGGCTCGTCCGCGTTGACTTTGTCCGCGGCTGCGCACTACGGATGTATACGGCTGGAAGCTTGCGAGTTTTTGCAAGAACCGGAGCTCGTCTTCAATCCTCCATTGGCCGCCAGAAAAGATCATTCGACTCTCAGGGTCGGGCCTGGCTCGGAGCAGGACTTGCGATGCCGTACACGGTCTCGCTGGACTTGACCAGGCCCGAAACGTTGGCCCTAACGCAGGTCGATGCGGAACGCTGGGCGAACGTGTGGGGAATTCACGCAATTGTTTGGGAGTGTGCTTGTACGGATGGAACGAATCTCAGCGCGACCGTGACCCTCTCCTGACAACTCGCAATCGCGGCGCTTGAACGATATCATTTTCGAAAGTCCGGGGCGCCCTGGTAATCGTCCCCGGCCGCAGTATCCCAGCGATCTACGGTTCGTCACAGACTAGGGCATGCGGAACTCCTGAAGCTGAAGTGGCGGGGAGTTGTATACATCACTTATCGGATTTCTGATACAATATGTACACCTGAAACGCGGAGGTGTAGAGCATGCCGATGATTATACCCAGCTCAGACCTTAGGAACCGGTACAATGAGATCTCGGAATTTTGCCGTGAGCATGCTGAGCCGGTGTATCTCACGAAGAACGGCAGGGGCGATCTAGTCGTGATGAGCATGGAGGTCTATGAGCGACTTGCTGGAAGGTCAGAGCTCTATAGGGCGCTGGATGGTGGATTTGAGGACATGAGAAGCGGCAGAACCAAGCCGCTTTCAGAGGTGTTCAGCGATGTGCGGAAAGCTCTGCCATGACGAGCGAGTACGCCGTCTACATGACCAGCTCGGCTCATCGCGACCTTGCCGAAATCGTGCAGTATATCGCGGGGGAACTAGCAGAACCGATCACGGCTGCGAAGAAGGTTGACAGACTGGAAAGCGCTATGGCGAGTTTGGCCGTGATGCCGTCGAGGACCTTGCCAGTCGCCGATGAGCGGCTTCGGGCGATGGGAGTGCGAAAGTTGCTCGTAGACAACTACCTGGTTTTCTACGTTGTCTCTGAATGTGCAGCAGCAGTTACAGTTCTCAGAATCCTGCACGCTAGAAGGGATTGGGAGGATCTACTGTAGTCGACAGCTACGGCGGTCCGGACCACAATCTACTCGAGAGTAGACTACCCATGAGTAGATTACCTACGAGTTGGCTGCTGACGAAAGCTGCGCATTTGGGATGACACTTCATGCTGTTCTCAAAGTCAGGCTGTTACGAAGACGAGCCTCATCGAATCCAAGCGTTTGGGCAACGTGGAATTCGTTACACTTGATCAGCTTTTCGGTGTGTGAACGCGCCAAGGCAGACAGTGTTCATCGCTCCGGGGAATACAGGATTAATGGCACTGGCGACGAAGTAAACACAGTATACTGCGGCGCACGGCAGAGGCAGTGCGCCGAAAACTACAAACCCGCGCTGCGCTTGTGTGGCGCGGTTATCGGAGGGTCAGTGATGAAGAATCGGCTGGCAGTTGTGTTCGTGGCGCTTGCGCTCGTCGCGGCGCTGGCGGTGGGCGCATCGTCAGCGGCGCCCAAGAAGATCGCGTATATCATCAACGGCGCCTTGGGCGATCTATCGTTCTACGATTCCGGGCAGGCGGGCGTAGACAGGATAGAAAAGGATTTCAAGGTTCAGACCCGCACTATTGAGTGCAACTTCGATCCCGCCAAGTATCCGCAGGCGCTTCAAGCTGCGATACAGTGGAATGCCGATGTTATCTTCGTTATCTCCTATGGTTACGAGGATCTTCTGGCGCAGTATGCGGACCAGTATCCTGCGAAGTACTGGGTGAATGTCGATACCGTGGTCGAGAACAAGAAGAAGACCATCACTAGTATCGATTTTGTCGAGGAGGAAGGCGCTTTCATGGCCGGCATTGTTGCAGGCCTAGTGACCACGGATACTTCGATC
>CAYYHF010000327.1:0-2825 GCA_964471415.1 uncultured Clostridia bacterium
GAGCATCGCACATCCGAGGTCGGTCAGCGTGCGACCGACAGCCGCTGCCGCGCTGGGTATGTCGTGTAGCTTCAGATCCACGAATACCGGGCTCACTGCCTGTATCTGTCGAACTACTTCGGGACCTGCAATACTGAACAGGCGAAGACTTACTTTGAAAGAGCCGACATGGCCAGCTAGCCGGCCTGCAAGGGATAGCGCTTCTTTCTGAGTATCTACATCCAGCGCCACTATGATCCGGTCCTTCGCTCTCACCGGCAACGTGCCGCAATTTTGGGTTTTCCAGACCGCGAGCGGCACTCTGCCCCCCTTCTCAGGCTTTCTACTCTATCGGACGTTTCCAGGCTGCCTTAAGGGATGAGCTTGAGAGGGCACTAGGTAGAGATGATAGGGTCGTTTGAGGTTATAATTGCTCATCGTGTTGAATCATATCGGAAGGTCACAGCGGTGTCAATCATCCCTGGACTGGCGAGTTCGGTGCGGTACTAGTTGAGCTGCCCGGAGGCGCGTGCGTTTACACTTGACAGCTCAAACGATATAATCAGCGGCGGGCGCAGTGCAGTATTGACTGATGGGAGGAGACCCTGCGTGACTACGTATAGCAGCTGGAATTACGCATTGATCGGCGCTTTCGCGGCATCGCTCATCGCTCTTCTACTCTACCATGCTTCGAACAGAGCACGCGAGACGGCGGAACGCGACAGGCGCGCGAGGGCTGCGACATGCCTCGTCGCAGTGGAGTTCGTCTTGCTTTTGGCAGCTTCAGCCGCGCTGCTTGCGGCATTTCTCAGACACGATTTTCGTCTTGCCTATGTCACAAACTATTCATCAACTTCACTACCCACAGCGTATTTGGTTTCTGGGTTTTGGGCGGGGCAGGAGGGTACTTTCCTGCTTTGGGCTACCATTTCGGGCGCGATAGGCCTCATACTGGCAGCCGGCGGCACGGGCGGCGCGAACGGTATAGGCGGAGACAGGAGCGGCAGCGCCGGGGCGGGCGGCAGCATGAACGGCGGCAGCAGCTCTTGGGCGTGTGTGATGCGGTTTTACGTATTGGTCCATGTGGCGCTGTTGGTTCTTCTGCTTAGGGCAAGCCCGTTTCGTCTGTTGCCGGTGGCGCCAAAAGATGGGGCCGGACTCAACCCGCTGCTCCAGGACCCATGGATGGTGATACATCCTCCCATAGTCTTTATTGGCTATGCGCTGTATGCTGTGCCGTTTGCATACGCCATGTCTGCGCTCGCGCGCGATGATTACTCAGGATGGGTGAAACCCGCTTTGGCTTGGACGGTGGCAGCCTGGCTGTTCTTGGGCGCCGGCATCATCATAGGGGCGAAGTGGGCTTATGCCACGTTGGGATGGGGCGGATATTGGGGTTGGGACCCTGTGGAGAATGCATCGCTCGTCCCGTGGCTGGCTGGCGCGGCCTTGATGCATACCCTGATAGTCCAGCGCGAATCGGGAAGAATGGTGAGGACCAACATAGTCCTGGCCCTTGCATCATTCTTGCTGGTTGTGTATGCAACTTACTTGACTCGCAGCGGGGTGCTCTCGGACTTCTCAGTCCACTCCTTTTCCGGCCTGGGGATTTCGGCATTCCTGGTGGGTGCGTGCGTGTTGTTCGCAGGTCTGTCCCTTGGAATGCTGGCATGGCGCTGGAGGAGCATGACCGCAAATCGCGCCTACAAGGAACCATACGAGAAGGTCATGTCTCGAGACTTCGCGTTCTTTGCGACAGCGCTGCTTCTTTCGGCATCGGCTGCCATCGTGTCGCTGGGAACCAGCGCGCCGCTGATCACGCGGCTTTCGGGGAGTCCGTCTGCCGTTGGTGCGGCGTTCTATAACATGACCAACGCTCCCTTGGGCTTTGTGCTCATGTTGACGCTGGCGGTCTGTCCGCATCTGGCCTACGGCGGATCGGAACCGGCCCGCATCGGACGCGCGATGATCGTCCCGGCCGTTGTGGCTCTCGCGCTCACCTCGATGGCGGTTGCGCTGGGGGCGAGAGGAGTATGGTTTGTCCTGTTTCTGTTTGCGGCGTTCTTGGCATTCGCAGGCAATCTGCTGGCGCTGGCCAAGCGTGCGCGCAGACGGGGAGGGTTGCGCACGGTAGGCGGTTTCGCTGCCCATCTGGGCATAGCGCTGATTCTGGTGGGAGTGATCGCCACTTCGGCCTACAGCAGCAGCGTTACGCTGACTGTGCGTGTGGGGGAAGAACGCGAGGTGTTCGGCTGGAGGGTTCGGTACGAAGAAAGGGAGGAATTCGTGGCTGCCGGCGATCCAAGGCCATCGGTTGCATGGCATCTGCAGGTATTGAGGCCTGGAAGCGATGTCGATGCCGGCAGCGCCGGGATCATCGCCGCTCGTCCGTATATGCGTCCTACAGCCCAGGGAATGTTGCGTCATCCAGCGATAGTGTCCTCCCCAACAGGCGACCTATATATCTCGCCCCTTGACGAGGATACGAGCGAGCTCGGTTGGAATGGCCTGCGCGAGCTCGCGCTGAAGAAAGGCGAGACGGCCGAGAGCGCCGGGCTGACTGTGAAGTTCGTGGGATTTGATATGAGTCAGCACTTAGGCGAGAATGCAATGGCCGTGGGCGCCGTTCTCGAGGTGCGGGACATCTCCTCCGGCCAAGCCTTGGGAAGCGTGATGCCGGTGCTTGGATTCGGCGCGGGGGGGCAATTGCAGACCGATGCGCTGCTCGATGTGGATTCGCGTAGTGTGGCTTTCAGACTCGTGTCCATCGATGCAGGGGCGGGGTTGGCTGTGATCCGAATGGGCGAACCGCTGCCTGAAGACGAGGCGCAGGCCGGGCTGGGTAG
>CAYYHF010000328.1:0-267 GCA_964471415.1 uncultured Clostridia bacterium
GTGCGTGCCCTTGGTGGGATGTCGGGAAAAGGAAGACATGGTTGTGACGCCTCAAAGGTTCGTTTACGACTATGAGGCGAAGAAGGCCGTTGCATCATCACGCCAGGCAATGAGAATCGAGCTGAAGCAGGTGAACGTTGGCACCATGTTCCCCGTGCGCATACTGAGGTCGTTGAGTTCAAAGACCGCGCTTGTGGGTGACACGTTCCCGATTGAAGTCCTAGAAGACGTCACGGTCGACGGTGTTGTCGTCATCCCCGTAGGGAG
>CAYYHF010000328.1:277-2822 GCA_964471415.1 uncultured Clostridia bacterium
GGACGATCTGAGCTAATGCGGGAACAAGTATTAGTGGGACTGGTGCAGGGATGTAATCATAAGGATATAATACCAATGATTGTGTGACACGTGGCGGGTCCACACGATGGTATTTGCGCTATGAAGATGAAAGGGCGGTGGTTCCGGTAGAGGCGAACGAGCAGACTGCCGCTAGGGATGAGGAAGTAGTGGGCAAGACCGTGCTCTGGTACGTATTCGTCGGCCCCTTAGGGCTGCTATCACTTCTCGAAAAAGGTCAAGACGTTGTGGTGCCTGCAGACAGCCAGTTCTACGTCATGGTGCGGTCTCAGGCCGTGGTAAACGGTCGAGTCTACTAGGCGATGGCAGTCTCCAAGCCCATGACCGAATCGCATGTGCCAGTTGTGCGCATCCCAGGCGCAAGTATCTTGATGCCTGCACCGTGGCTCTTCTTCTTGCGGAACAAGGCGAAGTCTATTCCGCTGTTCATGCTTGTGTCACTATCTGTCGTCGTAATAGTCTCGGTGGGCGCCATGACTGATTCGGTACTGACGACCGCATATAGGTCGTCAGTCCGGTTTTTCGAGCAGGCATCTACTATAGTGTCCAAACAAGCAGGCATTGAGAGCGACCTTGTTGAGAGAGTTGCATTGATTCCATCCGTGGGTTCCATGATCCCGTTTCTTGATTCCGCCGTCAGGGTCGAGGGGCTCCTCGGAAGCGAACCTCGACATGTGCTTGCTGTTCGCGCTTGCGATGCCGATCCGGTCCTGAACGCGCTGGGGCTAACCGTCCGGAGAGGCCGGCTGCCAGAACCCGGCATGCCAGAGATAGCAATTCATGAAGATATCGCGAAATCTAGGAAGACTCGAATCGGCTCCGTGATCGGTCGGGAGGTTGACCCCAGAGACTACTTATGGGGTGCCTTCGTGGTTAGCGGGATACTCTCAGGTGAGGCGCCCATCTGTATCGCGTCACTTGATTACTTCGAGAAGCAATGGATGGCAAGCACAGGCGACCAGCATTACGCGTACATCGTGTTTCCGAAAGCCGGAGAGTTGCGTTCGGCTAATGATGCTCTTTCTTGCCTGCCTGATACAGCTGTATCGATAGCCACCATCGACACCGAAATGCAGAAGTACAGATCTGAGTATGCAAATACCCGTCTGTTTCTGTGGATCACGGACCTGCTTGTAGTGGTTATCGTGTCAGTTGCTATGGGGCTCGTGAACACCATATACTTTCACGGGCGGCTCAGAGAGTTTGCCCTCATGGCCGCCACCGGACGCACTCCGAGCCAACTGCTAGCGAGAGTCATGAGCGAAGTGTTGGCCCTCGCATCAGTGGGCTATTGCGCCGGCCTCGCTGTCGCCCAGATGGTGCTCTGGGCGTTGTCGGCCGGGGTGTTCTCGTCGCGGGGCATTGCCATCGAGTACGTGAGCTTGAGAAGCGCCGCACTTGCCGCTCCTGTGCCGGTCTTGCTGTCGATGTTCAGCACGGCCACGATAGGGTACAGCTTATACACTCTCGACTTTGTGTCCATAATGGAGGGCAAAGACTCGTGCTAGTCGCCAATGATGTTGGGATTATGTACGTGAGCGGCGGTTCAGAGACTTGGGCAGTAAGGCATGCGTTCGTCAGGATAGCCCAAGGCGAGATGGTGATTCTTGAAGGGCCTTCGGGTAGCGGCAAGAGCTCGCTTCTTTACATTCTCAGCGGCATCCGTCCGCCTTCGGAAGGACAGGTGTTGTACTGCGGTCAGCCAATTGGACGCCCAGTTGATAGGCAGACTGTGATGCACCGCTATACCGAGTTCGGGTTCGTATTCCAGCAGCACTTCCTGGTCGGCTACCTGACTGCTACAGAGAACGCGTGTTTCGGCAGACGACGGAGCAGTGTGCCGAGGGCGAGGGAAATCCTGACACAGTTCGGCCTTGGGTCGAAACTGAACGCGTATCCAAGGGAGCTTTCGCATGGCGAACGGCAGCGAGTGGCCGTTGCTCGGGCGCTGGGTCATGAGCCCAGAATAGTGTTTGCAGATGAGCCTACGGCCTCTGTCGATACCGAGCTGGCGCACGAGATTTGCCAGTGGCTGAAGGCCTACTGCGGCAGGGGTAACTCCTGCATCATGGTGACCCATGATTCGAGATTACGAATGTACGCCGACCGCATATACGCAATGGAGGATGGGGTTGTCTCCGAGAGCAGCCAGAGTCAGAGAACTGCGCACTCGGGCGTTCGCGCTCTTGGCGGTCGGCCCTAGAGCGGGCAGCATTCGCCCAACCCGGCCAGGAAACCGCCAAAGCCCATCTCTGCCAAGTCGCGTCCACTCTGGCTGGTGGCTGTTGGGCCTGACGATGCTATTCTGAATGAGAGATCAGGGCTGGGCACCCTGTTCTGGTCGGTGGATCTGGAGTCGCAATCAGTCTTGCCTCAACTCCAAGCCGCAAGGAGTGCCATTTTCTAGAAGCCGGAGTTGGCTCCTCGGCGACAACAAAACCGAAGTCAGGGATTCCCGCCACGTACAACGCAGCCTTCACTGAGCATGGCGACGCCCTCTTCAAAT
>CAYYHF010000329.1:0-2802 GCA_964471415.1 uncultured Clostridia bacterium
TCGAATCAGCGTAGTCAACTTGACGGTGCCGCCGCTGCGCGAGCGCAACCGAGATGTGCTGCTGCTGGCGGATTGCTTTCTCAAGCGTTTCGCCAAGCTCAGGGGGCAGGGTGAGATATCATTGTCGGAAAAGGCGCAGGAGGCCTTGATGCGTTACTCGTGGCCCGGCAATGTGAGAGAACTGCAGAACGTGATCGAACAGGCCGTGCATATGCTGGAGGGAAATGAGGTTGGCCCCGAACACCTCCCTGAGCGGATTCGCGATTCTCAGCCGGATCCGGCGGCAGTCGCAATCGCACTGGATACTCCGGGATCGCCCACTCTCAACCAGGCAGAGAAGGCCTTAGTGCTCAAGACATTGAGATCATGCGGCGGCAACATCAGCAATGCAGCCAGATGCCTTGGCATAGGTCGTACTACCCTCTACCGAAAGCTGGCACTGCATGGAATCGACCTGGATTCCACGAGGAAGACTGCCACATAACGATACATGTCCCAAATCGGGGCAGTCACGCGTACATAATCCATCATCCACATACACTCACAACCCGTAACTGCTGCGGATTGTGGGTTCCAGCCGTTGGCATCGGAGCGATCCGGCCGCAATCCCTGTCGAAGTGTTTCATTATGGGGCAACACGCCTACTGTCGGGATCCGAGAATTCCCGGTAAAACCCGCGTTGAGCCGCGTAAATGCCTTGGATGCGGGCCGTTGGCATGCATATTGCATTGTTATTCATGTAGAACTGCCGACATCGGCAGGCATTGTCATCAAGGTTGAACGCCGAGGCCGCGGCCCAGGGAGGCAGAGAGACATGAGGCTGTTGATTGCCGGATACAGCACCCGGGGGTTTGCAGAATGCTTCGGGCTCAGCAGTCTGGCCAGAGAAGCGGAGTGGAGCCTGGTGACTTTGGACTGCTTTGGCGACTCAGACGGACAGCTGTGGGGCGAAACCCTGTCCCTTTCGCGCGACTTCGGCAGCTTGGGTTACAGCCCTGACGGCCTGGCCGAGGCGGCGGCGACTCTGGATTACGATGCCGTTGCCTACGTGTCGGGAGTCGACAACCGCCCCGACATCATCGAGCGGCTGGCCCGCGGGAAGATACTTTTGGGCAACACGAGTGGGGCGGCTGCAAAGGCCAGGGACTTTGAGCGTCTGTATGCCCTGCTAGGCGCGAGTGGGGTGTTGTACCCCGAAACCCACTATGGCTGGAAGGGCCCTCCCCCGCCCGGTCAGTGGCTCTACAAACCTATGTCCAGTGGGGGCGGAACCGGCATAGAGTGGGCTTCGGCCCAGAGCGAAGCGCCGGAGGGATACATGCTGCAGGCGTATGCAGACGGGCGTCCCGCATCGGTCTCGTTTGTAGCCGATGGGTCCGAGGCGACCGTCATCGGGCTCAGCGAACAGCTGTGCGGCCTGGGTGAATTCGGGGCCAAAGGTTTCACGTATTGCGGCAATATTGTGCCTCTCTCGACCTGCGGGTCGCAGGGAGGCAGCTCGGCGTCAGCCTCGGGTTCATTGCGGCGTAAGGTGAATCGCATGGTTGGTCTCATCGTGCGAGAGTGTGGGCTTCGCGGGCTGAACGGTATCGATTTTCTTGTGACTGCCGCGGGCGATCCCATGTTTCTTGAGGTCAATCCGCGTTACTGTGCCTCGATGGAGCTGTACCGACAATCGCGCGGGGTGGATCTGTTCGGGCTGCATGCCCAGGCCTGCGGCGGCAAGCTTCCTCGGGAATCAGCGACTGCAGTAGACGGAGCGGGCCATCCGGGCCGCTATTACGGGAAGGCGATAGTCTATGCGCCGCGCGACCTGGAGGTGACCAACACCGGTGCCTGGTATGGGTTGGGCATACGGGATGTGCCTCACGCCGGCGAAGCCATATCGCGAGGCGCGCCGGTATGCACGGTATTGGCTTCCGGAAGGTCGCGCGACGAATGCCTCATGGCATTACAAGAGAAACAGGGATGGGTGATCGACCAGCTTACAGGGGTATATGGCAAGGGAGGTGACCTAGGGCGCCCAGCATCGCAACGTATTGCATCGCGTCAGTAAAGTAGTTCAGCGAGGTGGTAATGTGATTATCAATCAGGTGCCGATCAAAGATACCTATGCGGAGGCTTTTGACTTCCTGGCAACTCGGGTGATTATCACTGCAGACACTCTGGAGTGGGCGATGGAGGCAGCCAGAGCTGCCGTTGGCTTCGGAGCATCCATAATCGGATGCGGCGCAGAATGCGGCATCGAGGGCGAGGTGAAGGATACTCCTGATGGAAGGCCCGGAGTGTCGATACTGGTCTTTGCGCGCACGCCTGAAGATCTGGATGGTCAGTTGCAGGGCCGGGTGGGCATGTGTGTTCTGACATGTCCCACCACAGCCGCCTTCAATGGACTTACGAGCGAGAAGACGGTGGCCACAGGAGGCTTTCTTCGCCACTTCGGCGATTCCTATGAGTATGTGGAAGAGAAGGACGGGCGTCGACTGTGGCACGTCCCCATGATGGACGGCGAGTTCATCATGGAGGAGATCTTCGGCTACGTCAGCGGAATAGGCGGGGGCAATTTCATCATCATGGGGCGCGACAGGACATCCACTCTGGCAGTCGCTGCCGCAGCTGCCGCAGAGATGCGCAAGGTCCCCAACGTCATTTTGCCGTTCCCCGGAGGGGTCGTGCGGTCCGGAAGCCGAGTGGGCGGAGCCAACTATGACTTTCTGCCGGCGGCCACTAACGCGCTGTTCTGCCCGACACTCCGCCCCAAGGTCGATAAGTCTTTGGTCGCGGAGGGAGCAACGTGCGTCT
>CAYYHF010000330.1:0-2783 GCA_964471415.1 uncultured Clostridia bacterium
GAGCAAAGAGCCAAATACGTGGGCATCACCTTGGAAAAGGCCTACCGGCTGGAGCGGCTGATCGATGAGTTCTTCGAGATCACCAGATTCAACCTGCAATCCATCGTACTGAACAAAGGCAAGATAAACCTCTCCTTCATGTTGAACCAAGTAGCGGATGAATTCTACCCCGTGCTGGAGCCCGAGGGCAAGAAGGTCGTTGTTGACGCACCTGACGGCCTCACGTTGTGGGGAGATGCAGACAAGCTGGCTCGCGTTTTCAACAACATCCTCAAGAATGCCGCCGCCTACAGCTATCGAGGCAGCATCATCCATATCTCCGCCCGTCAGGAAGATCAAGACGTGATCATCGCGTTTGCCAATCAAGGCGACCCCATTCCAACCGCCAAGCTCGAGACGATCTTCGACCAGTTCTTCCGGCTGGATGCCTCTCGCTCTACGAACTCTGGCGGCTCGGGACTAGGCCTTGCCATCGCCAAGAAAATCGTCACTTCGCATGGAGGCGACATCACGGCCACCAGCAACAAGGAACGGACGGTTTTCACCGTCATCCTCCCAAGTCAAAATGGAACAACTGGATGATCATGACGCAATAACCCCCGTTCTGCACCATGCACCGAATCGCCAGCCGGCATCGACAATCGCTCCATAGCCCAAAACGGGTATTCTCAATTGGTCGTTGACGCCGAAGCGGGTGACTCGCTGGTGGGTCAGTCTGCCCAGTCAACCGCGGCTTGCCTCGTCAAATGCGCCCATGGCGGAGATTAACACAACAATGAGCCGTCCGTAAGGCTTTCTTAAGATCTCTACAAGCGGGGCCTACTATTTGGCCTGCCTGATTCGGATAACGTTAGATTAGCGAATCAGTGCGTGTTGGAGAAGGAAACAGCTTGCGGAGGCCTTCATCCCCCGCCGCTGTCAAACCGCAAAACACCGCGCAGACGCCAAGACCCGAGAGACAAGGAGTCATGAACATGAGACGAACGAAAGTAGCCGTAATATTCGGCGGATGTTCCACCGAGTACGAAGTATCCCTGCAATCCGCCTATTCAGTCATCGCCAGCCTCAACCCTGAAAAATATGACGTGATACCGCTCGGGATTACGCGGCAGGGGGCTTGGGTCAGGTTCGCAGGGCCCGTAGAGCAGATCAGGGATGATAAATGGATGGAACACAGCAGCTCCGCTTTGGCTATCATCTCTCCAGATCGAAACACCCACGGCATACTTGAACTTTGTGGCGACAAGGTGACCACGACCCGAATCGATGTAGCCTTTCCTGTTCTGCATGGAAAGAACGGCGAGGACGGGACGGTCCAAGGCCTGCTGGAGATGGCGGGCATTCCCTGTGTCGGTTGCGGCACACTGAGCTCAGCCATGTGCATGGACAAGGACATAGCTCACAAGATCGTTGGTTTAGCTGGAGTGAAAACGCCCCTATCGACTGTGCTGCACTGCCGGGTTTCCGATGGAGAGCTGCTGGAACGAGTTGCGCACCTGACGTATCCGCTCTTTGTGAAACCGGCGAATGCGGGCTCCTCCTTCGGCATTTCAAAGGTTTCTCAAGGGAGTGAGCTTCCCGGCGCAGTCCATACAGCCTTCGAACACGACCGAAAAGTGGTAATAGAGGAATCGATCGATGGATTCGAGGTTGGCTGTGCTGTCCTCGGCAGCGATGTGCTCACCATTGGAGAGGTGGATGAGATCGAGCTCTCCCATGGCTTCTTCGATTACGCCGAGAAATACACGTTGAAGACTTCCAAGATCCACATGCCTGCGCGGATCGATGTGGAGACTGCTGCACGCATCAAGCAGACAGCTGTCGTGATCTACAGAGCCCTGGAGTGTTCGGGGTATGCGCGGGTTGACATGTTCCTCACTCCTGAAAACGAGATCATCTTCAACGAAGTTAACACCATACCCGGCTTCACGACCCACAGCCGGTACCCCAACATGCTAAAGGGCATTGGAATGAGCTTTGAGAAGATTGTGGACACGCTCATAGGGTTGGCGCTCGACCGATGAGAAGGCTGAAGCTCTATGCAGAGGACATCGGCGAGGGCAACCTCATTCTCGTAAACCCATCTCATCCACTTGTCGGGGAACCAGCGGATGACGCGCTTGTAGCTGTTCATCCCGCCTTTCCCGAGATCATTTTGGAAAGGCAGACGGCAAGGATGCTGGCGGAAGTGGCTGCTCTCTTGGAATGCGAGGGTCAGATCGTCCCGGTCAGCGGCTATCGCACGATGCAGGAACAGGAGGCCATATACGCCGATTCCATGCGCCAAAACGGAAAGGAGTTCGCTCAGAAATACGTTGCATTCCCGGGATGTAGTGAACACCAGACCGGGCTTGCAATCGATTTGGGAGAAAACAGGCCGGACATCGATTTCATCCGGCCACACTTCCCTTACACCGGAATCTGCCAAGAGTTTCGGGAGCGGTCAGTACAGTATGGGTTCATCCAGCGCTATCCGGCGGGACAGGAATCCATAACCCGGATCGAACACGAGCCCTGGCATTTCCGCTACGTTGGCTATCCCCATTCGCAATTGATCCGGGAAAACGAGTTCACGCTGGAGGATTACACTGACTACCTCAAGCAGTTTCCCTTCATCGGAACACACCTAAGGATCGAGCGCCACAACCACGACTTCGAGGTCTTCCATGTCCCGGTCGAGGCGGGCCAGTCGGTCGAAATCGAACTGCCGGATAGAATCCCTTTTCAGGTATCCGGGAACAACGATGATGGCTTTGTGGTAACGTTATGGGGGCATTTGGCAT
>CAYYHF010000331.1:0-2777 GCA_964471415.1 uncultured Clostridia bacterium
CTTTTCAAACTAGTCGCCCCCCTGCATTTGATATTGGCCAGCTTATTGGCCTAACCGAGAACTATCTCGACTCTGTGGACCTTCCCATCACGCAGAGCCGGCAGCAAGGTGCCGCCCACATCCGATCCGTCCAGCGTCATCTTCGCGACTCCCCGTGATACATGCGCAGGATTGACCACAGTGATCTCGTACATCGCGCCTCGAAACACGCGCCTCATGGAGAACCCGTCCCAGTGCTCCGGGATGCAGGGATCAATGCGCAACCCATCCCATTCAGGCCTCACGCCGAGCAGCCATTCTGACCCCACACGGAACAGCCATGTGGCCGAACCGGTATACCAGGTCCATCCCCCCTCGCAGTAGGCATGGGAATCCGGGCCGGCAGCATTGCCCGCAGTCACGTAGGGCTCCGCCTTGTATGTATCCGGCGACGACCCGCACCTCACGGGGCAAATGGCCTCGTACATTCGCCAGGCCTCAGATGTATCTCCCATCATTACTGCAGCGATTATGGCCCATGCGGCAGCATGGGTGTAGCGCCCGCCGTTCTCACGCGCCCCCGGCGCATACCGACTCAGATAGCCGATTTTCTCATCAGGCTCGCCGTAAGCAGGCGCTAGAAGCACAGGTCCACATTCCTTTGAAAGGTACTTGACCACCGCGTCCCACACCCGCCCGGCCCGCTCGCCCGCAATGCCGCTCAGTATCGCCCACACCTGAGCGTTGAGGAATATCTTGCCGTATTTGCAGCTCGGAGCGCCTATCACCGTGCCGTCGTCGCATGTTGCACGTATGTACCACCCTCCGCGATTGCCGTCACGGCTTCCACCGCTGCTGTCCTTGCCATCGCTGCTGTCCTTGCCATCGCTGCCGTCCTTGCCGTTGCTGCCTTCGTCGCATTCGATGTTGTTGCTCCAGCCGTATGTGTTCACGGCCTCCGCAAGTTCACGGCAGGACTGCTCATACCTGTCGGCAAGGCGCGTATGTCCACGGCGTCGGGCAATGTGCGCAAAGTCCGGGAGTATGGTGCACAAGAACTGAGCCAGCCACACGCTCTCTCCGCGTCCGGCTATACCCACGGCGTTTAGCCCATCGTTCCAGTCGCCGCCAAGTATCAGTGGAAGGCCACGCTCACTTCGCCTCAGCAGACTGAGGTCGATGGCTCGCTGGCAATGCCTCCACACAGTCTCCGGCTCTCCATCGCGGTACGGAACCTCCGCATCGAGCAGGCCGAAGTCCTCAGTCTCCTTGAGATAGATGATAGTGACAAAGGGAAGCCACAGCAAATCGTCGGAGTACAGTCCCCCGCCGCCGGTTTCGGAAATCGGATGCCACCAGTGGTCGACATGTCCATCAACGTATTGATGTGCTGCGTGCAGCGTGATCTGGTTTGCGGTGTGTGATGGGTCAATCGGAAGGAAGATCTGGCTATCCTGGAGTTGATCGCGGAAGCCATAGGCCCCGCCCGACTGGTAGTAGCCGGTACGCCCCCACATACGGCCTGAGATTACCTGATACGGAAGCCAGGTGTTGCTCATCAGGTTGAAGGCGTCATCCGGCGTGTTCACCTGATACGGCGCGAGGAGTTGGACCCAGAACTTGGCCGCACGCTCTCGCGCCATGTCGGCTTCACGCGGATCGCGATACTTGGCTATGAGTGCGCGGGCCTCTTGTTCACGGCCCTCCTGAACAGCCCCAAGCACAAAAGACACGCACCTACTCTCGCCGGGAGGGATCTTCACCTTTACGTGAATGGACCCAATGGCATCGGTCCATTTGCCATTCGAGTTCGAAAGGAAGCCTCGTTCCACTGCCGCGGGCCTAGCCGCATCGCCATACATCCCCAGGAACGCTTCTTTGTCTCCTTCGAAGCCCTCCGGGACAAGGCTTGATGCATGGAATGCGGTGTAGCCCCATGACCTATTCCACGATTTGCCCTTGTCGTCGGGAGTCTCCCAGAGCCTCTTTTGGGCCCACATTGTGGCCAGCGCCGGCTCAAGCGATGTTTCGATGAAGGTTCGATGGAACTCCCGGTGCCAGTCGGGCGATGCCCCCAGGCACCATTCGAAAAACGAGAACAATGACAGCTCACGCTCATCGCTGCCGCGATTGGTGAGCTCAACAAACCACACTTCCACAGGTTCGCCCGGGGGCACTGCAACCGAGAGGGAACTGGCTATTCCTGCAACCTCCGACTCTATCACAGAGTAGCCCATCCCATGCCTCACGCGATAACTCTCCGTGCGGTGCCTAGTCGGCATCCATGACGCCGACCATACCTCGCCTGAACGGTCGTCGCGTATGTAGACGTATTTGCCCCAATTGTCCCGGACGATATCTTGCGACCATCGGGTGACGGCATTGAGCGATGCATGCCCTCGCCAGCTATAGCCTCCGCCGGTCTGCGACAAGATGACCCCCCAATCGCCGGGGCAGATGACGTTCACCCACGGCCTGGGAGTGTGAGCAGTGGTGATCACATATTCCCGCGCCGCCTCATCAAAGTAGCCGTATTTCGACTCGAACTTCCTCACCAAAAGTTCAGCCTCCCCTGCATATCCCTTGCCGTCATGCTGCCTTGCCGCCCTTTTGCCCCCTATGGCCCGTGCCGCCTGGCTACACACGATCCTCGCACGACCAGTTCGGCCTGAAACACCTTGCTGATCGCCTGCGAATCGGCTGCCTCGCTTTCGCCTTGCTCCTCCGCCGCCTTGAGGATATCCACAAGCGTCTGCACGGCACATGCTCCCATCTCCCATGTGGGCTGCCGGAGCGTT
>CAYYHF010000332.1:0-2776 GCA_964471415.1 uncultured Clostridia bacterium
TCAAGGAGATGGAAGGACTCAAGCCGGTGCTCAGTTACCGGCTGGAGTGTCTGATGGGTATACCTCTTTCCGGGCTGACGCTTGATATTGACCCTCGGGAGGATGAATGGATAGCCGTTATTCGCCTCAGGCCGGGGAATTCGTGGGACTAGTCCGGCTGTAGAAGATCTGCGGGGAGACGAGAGACTTGCGTATGAAGGTTTCCCGAATATGCCTTGTTCTTCTGATACTGGGGGCATGCTCCGGGCAGCACGCGGCCGGAACAAGCCAGCGCTCCCTGGTGGTGCGTACTGCTCTCATGGAACCTGAGGCTATGGTCTACGCGCGAGCATTCGAGAACCGCACGGGAATAAAGGTCGAGGTCGTGAGGCAGTCCACAGGAGTCATGCTGAGCTTCCTGAAGTTCGAGCGGAGTAATGCCTCCGGCGCTACCATTGACGTTCTTTTCGGCGGGCCTGCCGATGCCTATGTGATAGGAGCCAGAGAGGGATTGTTCGAGGAGTATCTCTCCCCAGAACGGGCGAATCTCGCCCCGGAGCGTATGGACCAAGATGGATGCTGGAGCGGGGTCTACTTGGGTAGTATCGGCTTTGCCGTGAATCCTAAGCGACTTGCGGAGCTTGGGCTCCCCACCCCAACGTGTTGGGCCGATCTTCTCTCTCCCAAGCTTCGCGGGGAGATAAGCATGGCGAACCCGGTGTCATCGGGAACGGGTTACACGGTACTGGCCACTCTTGCGCAGATGATGGGCGAAGACAGGGCGATACAGTATCTGAAAGCCCTGGACTCAAATATCCTGGACTACACGAGAAGCGGAGCTATGCCGGGCAAGCTGGTGGGTCTGGGCCAAATAGCCGTAGGAATCTTGTTTTCCCATGATGTCCTTGCCTTCAGGCAACAGGGCTACGACATAGATCTTGTCTTTCCCAAGGAAGGTACAGGATTCGAGATCGGCGGCATCGCCATTGTGAAGGGCACAAGGAAGCTGGACGAAGCCAAGAAATTCGTGGACTTCATGTTGAGCGCTGAGGGCCAAAATCTTTATGCGGCCATGGGAGAATTCCGGCTGCCCACGAACAGATCGGCTGTCATACCCGTGGGCGCAGTCCCGTTCAGTAAGATAAACGTCATAGAATACGATGTGACGTGGGCTGCTGTTCACAAGGATGCTTTGCTGGAAAAGTGGGTATTTGCAACGGGCGCCGCAGGAGGTGAATGAGGTGAACCGCTGTTTCAGGTTCCCCATATACCTTAAGATAAGCAGTGCGATTTTCCTGGTGATCTTGGTAGTCGTGGCCGGCATGTCTTATGTCACTTTGAAGCGAACAGCCCATGAGTATAAGCAACAGGTGACGGAGACCGGCAGTCTCATAGCGGGAATGATCGCCGACTACAGCATTGAACCTGTGATCATGGACAACTATTCATCTCTGAGACCTGTCCTTACCGACATATTGGCTTCAAACGAGGACGTTGTCTTCATTGAAGTGCTGGATGAGAAAGGCGTACCCAGAGTCGACGCCGTTGCGCAGGGCAGTGACCTCATAAAAGAGTCTCCTGATGACTTCGCGGGCAAGGTCGTCGAGGTCGCTTCTCCGATAGTTGCCTACTCGCGAACTTGGGGGCAGGTGCGGGTGATATGCTCCCTTAACAGGTTTCACCAGGCGGTGGCCTCAGCGCGCCTGTCCGTTATGGGCATAGCCGTAGTCTCCTGTGGCTTGGGCCTTCTCATGGCAAGTCTGCTGTCTAGGGCAATACTCACCCCCATCAGAAACCTTGTCGACCATGCCCATCTTCTGTCCAAAGGCGATCTGGATACGCCCATCAACGTGCAGAGCTCGGACGAAATCGGGTTTCTTGCGATTACCCTGGAAGGTATGCGAGTCGGTCTCAGGCAGTTCTTGAGCAGTGTGGCGCGGCGCGCGATGAGTTTCGAAGGAGACCTGCATCTGTTCGGGTTTCCCGCCGTTCTCTCTCTGGCCAGAACGGGGGGGCGCACAGGCGGGCTGGTGCTCGAGAAATCCGGAGAGGTGGGGGTTGTATACTTCCAAGACGGAGAGGTCGTCGATGCCGCGTTTCAGGATAGGAGTGGGAAGAACGCGCTGTATGAGTTCTTCAAATGGCGTGAAGGCGTGTTCAAGTTCAGCCCGGGTCTAGTCCCCTCGAGAGCTACCATCGATCTGGAGTGGCCGGACTTAGTGCTGGAAGGCGCTCGTGAAGTGAACGACATGGTCGTCTTCACACACGTGATTCACAGTCCCGACCTAGTGCCGCTTTCGCCGAGATGGAACGACAGGATCGGAGACTTGCGCGACCCTGGCGATACTGTGGAGCGCCTCTTGGATGATGAAGAGAAGGAAGTGCTTTCCTGCGTCGATGGAGCGCGGAGCGTCCGCGAGATCAGCAGCATGATGGGGAAGGATGTTTATGAGATATATCCGTACATCTACCGGCTTGTAGCGGTGGGTTTGGTTCAGGTGGATGAATATGAGTCTTCCCAAGGCCCCGGCAAGGACCTGGACTTAGGAGGCGATGGACCGGCAAGGCCGACCGTTGATTCCGGCAAGGTCATTCAGTTTCCCATGCATCGCGTTGGAAACATCGGGAGGTGAGGCCTGAGCGTAGCCGAGGCATAGGGATCGTTTCGGACAATGTGGGTAAGGGGATACGGGGATCGACCGATGGACTTGTTACTCGTCTGAAGACTTTACTATGGGAGGTATGATCTCAGATGAAACGGTGGAAATCACTACTTATCCTTGTGATCGCGGGCGCG
>CAYYHF010000333.1:0-2730 GCA_964471415.1 uncultured Clostridia bacterium
CTCGGCCTCTACTACTTCGGAGCGAGGTACTACGACCCCGGGCTGGGGAGGTTCATAACGGCCGATCCGGCGAGGGATGGGCTGAACTGGTACGCTTACTGCGACAATAGCCCAGCGGCCCGCGTTGATCCGGATGGGCATCAGAGCCAGACCGCCACTTGGGCTGAGTCGATGAGCTGGCTGATGTTGGCGGACGGTCTTCTGCCGATAGGGGATCTCATTTACGCGGTTTCGACTGCAGCCATGGGAATCTGGGAGTACGGCCCCGCGTTGCTTGACAAGGCAGTCGCTGTTGGAGACTATCTGCTGCAGATAGGACGCCAGGCGCAGGACAAGATCCCAAGCTCCGGCCAATCCGGCAGTTCGGCATCGCCGGGCGACCCGGGTAAGGATCCAAGGTGGAACAGGAGCAGCCCGAAGATCAGGCCACAGACGGTATGGGAGAGAAAAGGCATCCGGCTTGACGTCGAGAACTTCAACCCGCAGCAGAGAATGGGACAGGTTCATGTTCAGGTTGGGGAGCAGAAGTACATATTCGACCCTGTGAGCAAGCTGTTCTTCTCCGCAAAGACCGGCGCTCTTGCCCCCAACAGTGTGCAGAAGTTGCTGGAGATAGATGCGTTTAGAGAAGCACTCAGCAAAGCACTGGAGAAGTACCTTGGGTTGGCCCCCCTGTGATGTGCAATCGTCAGGGGCCAGCGAATCCGATTGATGGGAGGAGCTGCTCATATGGCAGACGATAACCACGGGCACAGAAGGAAGCCTAAGCCGCTCGACGTGTGGAACTGGGGAGACATGCCCATGTCTCCCGAGGTCCAACGGCTTGTCGAGAAGCTGGCGAGTCCCTATTGGTCTGCCAGACGAAAGGCCATCAGAGGATTGCGCGCGCTCGGGACTGAGGCGTTGCCGGCCATACCGGCATTGCTCTGGGCCATGGACGAGCGATATATGAGCGTGCTCGATGAAGCCCATGAGGCGGTAGAGGATCTTGTTCCCGCGGCTGGGCCGGCGGCTGGCCTCATCGCGGAGGGCATCAAGCACCCTGATGCCCGTGCGAGAGAGCTCTGCTGTTGGATGCTGGGGAGGATGGAATCCAACGCGGAGGCTGCGGTGCCGGCGTTGATCGAGGCGTTATCTGATCCGGAATGGCGCGTCAGATGGGCTGCTGCAGGAGCCTTTAGGTGGATGGGGCCTCCAGCTCGGGAAGCGGCGCCGAAGCTGATGGAGGCGCTGAATGATGAATGCGACTGGGTTCGGTCGGATGCGGCAGAATCCATAGGGCAGATGGGATCCTTTGCTCCTGAGGGAGCCGTTGCGGCGCTCATGAAAGCGCTGGACGATGTGTCGAGCATGGTGAGGGGATCAGCTGCAGATGCGATCGGGATCATAGGGTTGCCGACCGGCGCCGCTGCCGTTCACAAGCTCACGGCGATGGTTGGCGAGGCTGACTTGTCGACGCGATGGGCATCTGTGTCTGCCTTGGCTGAACTTGCACCCTGTGTGCCCAATGGCGTAGAGGTGTTTAGGAGAGTTTTGCGGGACGTCCACGATGGTATGTGCGCGTCTGCCCTAAGAGGCCTGGGGAATCTGGGCGCCGGCGGAGCATCGGCAATTCCTGAGATCCTGAATGCCATGAGAGACGATAGGCCGATGGTGCGCAAGTATGCAGCCGAGGCACTTGGAGCGATCGGGACGGCTTCGGATCCCGTGATCGACGAGCTGCTATACGCGTTGGACGATGAATGCGACTCGGTGCGCGAGGCCGCATGCGGTGCCCTGAATGCGCTTGGGTTCTCGCCTTCCGCCCAAGGACGTCCGGCATTGGTCGATGAACAGGAACGAACGTAGGCTCGCGGCGGGTAGTGGGCGGCGTTATGCTGGCATAGGAAGCGTGGGACGTCAGGATAGCGCCGCCGGTAGTCGGGTATGGACTTCGGCGACCGATGAGAAGTAGCCGCTCGGTCGGCGGACCGCAGTTGCGGTCTCATTCGGTATAGCCCTCACGCTCCGCCCCGGAAACGATGTTGTGTACGAGTTGACCGATCTCCCTGCAACGCCGGATAGCCCCGACGACCCCGCAGGCCCGACCGTTGCCGACCCGGATGAGCCCGGCGGAACAGGAGATTCCGGCGATCCGGAGGAACCGGGCGATCCTCCCCCGCCGGAACCCGGGAGGACGGCCGTCCGATACATAATCGCCCATGGCAAGTACCTGGCCAAGATAGCTCAGGAAGGCGCAGGCCCAGCCCAGACCTACTTCCTGCACACCGACATGCTGGGGTCCATAAGGGCGGTTACCGACTCGACAGGCCAGGTAGTCACGAGTTTCGACTACGAGCCGTTCGGGCTCCTAGTCGAAGAGTCGGGCCCCGCATCCGCCGGAGGGGAGAGGTACACCGGGAAGCCTCTAGACGCCGCGCTCGGCCTCTACTACTTCGGAGCAAGATACTACGACCCCGGGCTGGGGAGGTTCATAGCGGCTGACCCGGCGAGGGATGGGCTGAACTGGTATCGGTATTGTGCTGGCAATCCGCTTGTACACATTGATCCGGATGGAAACGCGTACGTGATTCTTTGGTCATACAGCAGCTCAGAGCTTCAAGGCTACAAAGGGCCTGAAGGAACAGTGGATTGGTCGAGATTCGAGAGAGAATGCTCATTCGCTAGAGCTGCTCAGACTAAGTAGTTCTTGATTAGTCTTTGCGCGATACGTTGGTTTGCGCTATAATC
>CAYYHF010000334.1:0-2718 GCA_964471415.1 uncultured Clostridia bacterium
GAAAGAGATGATGGGGTGGATCGCATATGTGGAATACCCGTTTCTCTGGGCGTACCAGACGATGCTCTTCGGCCGCGCCGCGCGGCTTACGGCAGTCGATGGGATAAACAGCGCGGACACTGCGGTCATGATCATCCATGGCGATAAGGACCAAACGGTATCATACGGCGGATCCAGCATCATCGCACATCAGGGCGAGATAACGAATCCGAACGTGGTCTACAAGACGTGCACGGCCGAGAACCACAATGGGCACAGAAACCTATTTCGATCTGAGGCCGCGGTTGAATACACCGACCAGAAAAAGCAAGTGTACCAGGAGTTGCACGATCTCTACAATGGCAGCATACCGGACGATGTCCTGGCTGACTATTACGCAGACATAGACAAAACCTTGGCCAGTGCGCTTGATCCCGGCTTCATGGACGAGATCAGCCGCTTCTTTGAGGGCCGTTTGCCGGACTGATCGGTCTTCTGACGGCGCGAGAGAACTCTCCGAAGCGCCTGTCTGCCGTGATATATGACAATCGGCAATGTGTCCACCGAGACGGGAGCTTGATGGGAGTTTGAGGACGGGAGCCCGAGAGCTCCCGTCCCGCAATGGCCTGCTCTGACAGGTGTTCGAGCGCGTGCTATCTGAGGATAGAGCCATCGACTCTGAACGTCCAGACCTCGGCGCGGCCGAATGTGGTCACAACAGCGATCTGGTCGCGGGCAGACCAAGATGCCTCCTGAATCCCGGGGGCGCCTACGATCTGCTTCAGTTTTCCGCCATCTGTAGGGCAGACAGCAATTCCGGCCGGGTTGGTCAGGAGCCATTTGCCGTCTGGCGAGATTGCGAGCGCAATGAGTAGATGATCTTGTTGCTGATGAAGTAGACGACCTGTCTGTCGGGAGACACTGCAAGCGCCTCTATGGAGCCGGGCACCGTCACCACTTCGCTCGGGCTCTTATTGGAGGACCCGCGCACTATGGAGGAGAACGTTCTCCCCGACACTTTCAGGTCCGCTACCACGTAGAAGTAGTCGGACTCGGACGGCCAGACAAGGTGAGACGCTCTCGACCCTTTCTCCCATTCAAGCAGCTTGGAGCTGCCCGATGATACAGTGTAGATCCCAAGCCGGTTCGACAGCAGACTCGCGGATGTGTAGACAATGCTGTTGCCGTCAGGGCTCCACACGCACCCGGAGAACTGCCATCCCAGCCCGGCGCCCTGCGTCTTGGTTTCGTTCGCGGTCATGATCACCAACTGCCCGCCGCGCAGATAGGAAACTCAGTGATCCTGCTGGTCACAGGGTATTGGCGGAACTCGAGATTGGGCTGCCCCCACCCTGAGTCGAAAAGGCTCCTCACTGATCCGAAATATCTAGAGGAGATGTCGGCCGGAAGCTGGCGCTCTGCTCCGACAGAAACATGACTGACCTGCGCGCCTGGCCGGACTCGATGATCCCTGTGGCGATTGAGGCAATGAGAGACGCCACGGCGATGCCGGTCAGCGCTCCCGAGAGCCTGGGTCGAGCGCGCACAGGTTGCGGAGTCCCTTATGCGCCCAGGAAAGCGAAAGCCAGATCAAGGCCGCGAGAAGCGCCGACCAAACGACTGCCGCAGGAAGGGCGAACACCGTGGGTCCATCGAGCAGGACTGCAGCCAAAATGAAGACCAGAGCCGGCCTGAAGCTGGTACGGCTCACGCGGTCTCCAGTCCGCTCAATCGGGCTCACAGATGCGCCCCCCCCAGCCCGAGAACCGGATATTGTTACTGAATGCTTAAGTATACACCAAGTCTACGCCGATGCCCGCATGAAGTAAAGAGGGCTATAGCAGGCGGGCGCGCAATAACGGGGGCCGGCCTTGGCGAAGGTGGCTCAATTCTCTGCAAGTAACCTTTCAACCAGGAATCTCCGCATCGCCTCGAAGGTTTCGGTAATACTCTCCACCGTGCCCGGCATGTGACCATCGTCAGGCAAGTATACTACCTGGGGCGTATTCCCGGCCGCTGTGAGCTCTCTGATAGCTCGTGTGTTCTGGCTGGGATACACTGCGTCATCATTGCCGGAGTAGACGATCAGGATGGGGGCCTTGAGCGCATCGACATAGGTTGACGGCGACAACGCTCGGGCGAGCTCGGTGTGTGGTTCCGGCGCGGAGCACTTGTGGTAGTCCGGGACGGGCGCGCCGTCTGTCAGTTCGACGCCCAGGTCGGTCCAGTCCCACACGCCCATCAGGGAGATGACTGCCTTGTAGGTATCCGGATGGACTGCCGCCTGGTAAAACGATATGAACCCGCCATAGGAGTGGCCCATGATGCCGATGCACGTGGGATCCGCGATTCCGTTCTCTGTCGCCCACTGCACGCTTTCGAAGACATCCTGCTGCGCCAGGAGCATGTTCCGGCTTGCGGTATCCGTGTACTCGTTGCCATATCCGCTGGAGAATCGAAAATCCACCGAGAACACTGCTATCCCCAGGTTCGAGGCGAGCAGCGCATGCTCATTTGGGGCCCACGTGAACCTGGCCTGGGGCCCGCCGTGGACGTTGATCAAGAGAGGCAGGTTGCGCGGGCTCTTCCCGAGCGGCACTGTCAGGTACCCGAAGACCGGTCTGCCATCGCTTGCCGCAAACGACACCGGGTAGGTGTGCCCTACATCCTCTATGGGTATGTCGGACGACAGGAGGAGTGTAGCCGTCCTGGACTTCACATTGTACAGCCGGTAGCTGC
>CAYYHF010000335.1:0-2716 GCA_964471415.1 uncultured Clostridia bacterium
GGGTCGTGGAACCCAGGGTTGGCGCCAAGGCTGGGTCGTAGAGTACAGGTTCGCGGCCTCCATCGGCCTCCGCGACTCACAGCCAGTTCCCCCCATACGTGAGCCCAAGCTACAAGGCGCGGGCCCCGGCGCTCCCTTTTGCGCCAGCGGCCCGCGCGCCCACCGCATGCGATTTCGACCCCGAAAACGGGCATTCCGGCCGCTTCCTGGGTCGTAGAACCCAGGGTTGACGCCAAGGCTGGGTCGTAGAGTACAGGTTCGCGACGGCCAACAGAGATACGTGTGGGCGCTGTTTGACGCATATACCGGCGCATACCCGCGTGTCCGCGCATACCCACGCATACGGTTCGAATACGATTGACCGGCGGCATTGGCCCGACAAACTACTGAACCGCGGACACGACCTGCTGGATCAGGCCAATGCGCTTGCTGAGAAACACCCAGGGAGGAAGCGGCGTGATGAGCATCGCATGGGTCGCCATGCTGGTATCCGGCGTGCTGTGGGCTGTGTGCACAGAGGGCCCGGGAAGCGTTGCGGGCGTAGCCTTCTCTTCCGCCAAGGAGGCCGTGCAGCTCTCCCTGGCATTGGCCGGGTCCATAGGTCTTTGGTCGGGTATGGCGCGAATCGCTGAGCAGTCCGGCCTCACCACCGCGCTTGCTGCCAGGCTTCGCCCTATCATCGGCCCACTCTTTCCTGGCCTGGCGCGGAAGTCGAAATCCATTCCGCTTATCGCTTCAAGCATGGTCGCCAACCTGCTCGGCCTGGGCATGGCGGCCACTCCGCTGGGCCTGCGCGCAATGCAACAGCTTGCAATCGAAGGCAATAGCAGGTCGCATACTCACCCGAGCCGAGCAGGCAGCGCCAAACAGCCTTCGCGTGAGCCTACGGACGCGATGTGCACCTTCGCCATAGTGACCGCCTCCAGCCTCACCTTGGTTCCAACGACCATCATATCCCTTCGGGCCGAGATGGGCTCGAAGGATCCGACCGCCGTTGTCGGGGCCACGATCCTCGCTACATCATGCTCCACAGCCGCAGCCGTTCTCGTCGACCGCCTGTTCAGAAAGGGCAGGCGAAAGAGGTGATGAGGCTGCTTGCGGCACTCCCCTACTACCTTGTGCCTCTGTTGATCACGGGAATACCGCTCTACGGCGCCTTTCGCGGCATCGACGTGTATGCGTGCTTTGTGGAGGGCGCATCGGAGGGCCTGAAAACGATCGGGCGTATCGCCCCGGCACTGATCGCCATGTTCGTCGCAGTGGGCATGTTTCGGGAATCGGGAGCGCTCGATGCGATAGCACGCATCCTCTCGCCCATAGCAGACATGCTCGGCGTAGACCCCGATATCATCATACTTGCCGTCTTGCGACCCATCTCGGGCTCGGGATCGTTGGGATACTTGGCCAAGCTTCTGCAACACCACGGCCCCGACTCCGCACAAGGCACGCTGGCTTCGGTGGTACAGGGCTCCGCCGACACCGCCCTTTACGTAATAGCGCTCTACTTCGGCTCAGTGGGAATAACGCGAACCCGCCACACACTCGCCGCCGCCCTGCTCGCCAGCCTGGCAGGTTTCCTGGCAGCCGTAGTCGCATGCCGCGCCATGCGCCTGTAGCGCACCGTCCGTGGCCCGCCGGCGCAAAACACCAACGCCGAACGCGCTCTTCTACTCAGTTCGTGCCGGGCGTTGGAACCCGCAACCGCCTACCACGGGGTTTCAGCGCATTAGCCAACGTAGCCGGCGCCCCGCTTCTGCCGGGCCAGAGCGATGACCTCGGATGCAACGGCTCCGGAGTCGTGCCGCACAAGGTCCGTCTGGCTGGCCACGGGCGCTTCTAGCACCCTGACGCCCATTGACTCGAGGGCTCGTCTGTCCCATCTCACCGGCTCCGCGCCCTCACACGAATACTTGCGTACCATTGCATCGCTTATGGGAGAACTGTTTACGATAATCCAATCGACGAAGGCAGGGCCCGCATGGTCGAAGATGGCTGCCAAGTGGTCCTGGGCGGTATAGCCCTGGGTCTCGCCCTGCTCGGTCATGACATTGCACACGTAGACCTTGAGCGCGCCGGACGCGGCGATCGCACCGGCGACCCCGTCCACCAGCAGGTTGGGCATGACGCTACTGTACAGGCTACCCGGGCCAAGCACGATTGCATCGGCGTGCCTGATGGCGTGCAATGCCTCCGGCAGAGGTCTCGGAGCAGCCGGATGCAAGAATACTCGGTCTATTCTGCATTCGCTGTTGCCCAGCGTGGTCTGGCCAAGCACCTCTCGGCCATTTTCCAACACTGCGCCGATCACGCAGTCATCCAGCGTTGCGGGAAGCACCTCGCCTCTGACCAGCAAGACTTCGCTGGATTGCTTGACCGCCAGCTCAAAGTCGCCCGTTATGTCGCTCATGGCGGCAATGAAAAGATTGCCGAAACTGTGGCCAGCAAGCGGGCCCGGGCCATTGAACCTGTAGTCGAAAAGCTCCTTCATAAGGGGTTCCGCATCGGCCAAGGCCACTAGGCAGTTGCGTATATCGCCCGGCGGAAGCACTCCCATCTCTGCGCGAAGCCTGCCCGAACTGCCCCCATCGTCCGTGACAGTGACAATCGCTGTGATGCTGCTGGTATAGTGCTTCAGTCCTCGCAGAAGGGTGGACAGACCGGTACCTCCGACCAGGGCCACAACTCGCACATCGGACGTGCCCGATGGCTCTACAGC
>CAYYHF010000336.1:0-2684 GCA_964471415.1 uncultured Clostridia bacterium
GGTCGAAGTCCGGGGCTGCACTGCCCGGAGCGGGTTCGCCTGGAGGATATTACGCACACGCTCAGGGCCGTGCTCTGGCTGATGACGGCACATGAAGATCCCGGAGCCAGCGCTCACTGGCCCCGGTGGCAGAGGCCAACGAGCCGTGTCCCAAGGAGTGGGGGCCGCGGGAACCGCTTAGGGTGAGCATGGCCAGGCCGTGGCATTTCAGCGGGCGGTGTGGGAGGGGAATCGATGATAAACGGCGAAACACCACAAAACGGTAAACGCGCTCTCAGAATCGAGGACGCTCTGTCCAGGGTGCGCGGGCACTCTCCGAGATCGGCTACGCAGAGATTATCATCAAGGTCGAGGCCGGCAAGCCGATCTGGGTGGATAAGAGGGAGAGGGAGAGGGAGAGGGAGAGGGTGGGGTAGGCAGCACACTTCCTCTCGGCTGTTGCTCCAGCACTAGCGACTTCAGTACGATTGCACGTTCCTGGGTAGGAACGCGCACAAATGGGCAATAACGCTACGATTTGATAGCATTTCGCCTCAAACGGTGATACTATATGTATGGATGGGGTGCGGCTGCGTGTCAAACGGCATAGCCCCTATCGGGGATATCGAGCGGTTCCTTAGGCAGATCAAAATCGAGATGACCAAGCCGAATCGGTTTGACCTCGTAACGCGCAAGGAGAACATGAACTGCATAGCCAATCTCGGCCTTTCCGTCAAAGCTGCTGAGGGCGAGATCATGTCATTGACTTATCACGACTACTACAGAGGACCTTCGCCTGACCATGATAAGGCAAGGCCTGGTGACATATGGGAGTTTGTGAAGGATATCATCGGTATGTCGATCTACATCAAGCTGAAACTAGACCAGAATCGGGGTTGCGTATGCTTATCGTTCCATAAGCTGACTCGCCAGGTGACCATGCCCTATCGGCCCGTTACTTAATTAAGCAGGAGGGGAGGGAGTGAACCTTGTGTGCGTACTGCGACGTTTGTGGCGCCGAGAGGGATTGTCGGATTGTCCAGAGAGATGAGACCTATCCAGTGAAGGGCGAACTCATCACGGTCGGCGCCGAAGTGATGCTCTGCGTTGAGTGTGGTACGGACCTGTTCAATGCTGAGCTGGATGAGCGCAATCTTGAGCTAGCCTTCCAGGAGTACAGACGCCGGAAAGGACTCCTGGGTAGGGATGATATTGTTGGCATTCGAGGCAAGTATGGGCTGTCTCAGCGAAGCTTAGCTACGTTGCTTGGTTGGAGCCCTGCGACAGTTGCGCGCTATGAAATGGGTGCGTTGCCGTCAGTTCCTCACAATGAACAGATTCATCGGTTCGGAGACGATGTGGAGTATGTCAAGGAACTCTTCGAAGCCAGAAAGGATCGCCTTGGTCAGTACGCAAGGCGCAAGATTGAAGGCAAGCTTGGTCAACTCAACAGCGTCCCAGAGGAGTTCCTGGAGAAGTACATTCTCTCCAAGCATTCCATCCATAGCGATGCGCTCCAAGGGAGAAATGAGTTTGATCTTGACAAAACGACTGGCATGATGGCGTTCTTTGCCAGCAAGATGAAGGACGTCACGAAAACCAAGATGTTCAAGCTGCTGTGGTATTCTGACTTCCTTGCCTATGGACGTACGTTGAAGTCAATCAGCGGCATGGTCTACTGCCATAACCTACATGGCCCGACGCCCGTGGCACATGATGTTTTGCTGGCGTACATGCAGTCCATCGGGCTCATCGATCTGAAATCGGACGCCAGCGGAATCGGCGAATCTGTGGACACCTTAATCGCCTTTGACGAAAGCATGTTTTCCGAGGAGGAACTGCGAGTTCTGAACGATGTGTACCGCAAGTTCGACGGGTTTTCGGCTACAAGAACGAGTGACATTTCCCATCTGGAAGACGGATACGTGCGCACTCAGATGAGAGAAGTCATCCCATATGACTATGCAATGAGCCTGAAGGCAATTCAGTAGGGCTAGGAGTTGAAAACGTGACCGGCCAGGCAGAGAGGCCATGCCGGCGGTTCGGAGGGCAGCACTTCCGGGCTGCTGGCTTTTTCATTGGAGGTGATCCCGTGGGGCCATCAGGCATGCAGCACGTCAAGGCGATACTGGCGACGCTGGAGTGCAAAGGGCACATCCTGGTTGACTGCCCTCTGTGCGACGAGCCGCGGCGCATGGAGCTTGATCCCTCGGAGAGACTTCAGCCGCGCCTGCGGTAAGTGGGGGAGGCTGGAGAATCTGGCGGCCCTGGCGGAGGAGGAGTATTGCCAAGAGTGGGAAAGTTGAACCTGCAAGGCTCAGGGCGCTCTACATCAGAGATCTTCCTATGCCTGGGGCAGACCCCACCAGACCCAGCCGGGTGCCTTCTGCTTGTTTGCAGCAACGGGGCATAGCAAGAGTCGCCGGGGCGGGTTTCTTCCTTGCCCGCCCCGCCCAGGCCCTGTGGTTATCGAGGATCAACTATGCCGAGCCTCTCCTTGAGCGCTGACTGCAGGATTTGTGAGAAGTTGACCCCCGCTTTCTCCGACTCTTCGTTGAGCCATTGCGGAATCGTGAGCGTCTTCTTTGCGGCCCTGTTCCGTATCTCATCTCTCACTGGCTCGGTGCTGGCGGCAATGACAGTGACGAAAGCATCATCGCTTGCGTCTTCGGGAAAGCAAACATGGGCGGGTTCCGATGGGACGG
>CAYYHF010000337.1:0-2662 GCA_964471415.1 uncultured Clostridia bacterium
GCTGAATCCGGAGGCCACAAACGGCATGATCATGCCCTGATAGCTTTCGAGCCACCCCAGCTTTCGAACCACAAGGAAGAGAGGAATCGCAATCACGTAGAATGGGATCATCATTGTGGCCAAGGCCATGTAGAACAGCAGGTCCCTGCCGGGTATCCGCCGCCTGGCAAGTACGTAGCCTGCTAGCGAGTCGATCACGAGCGATGGAACCGTAATGAACAAGCTCACTATCACGCTGTTGATGAAGAATGTTCCAAGGCTCACATCCTCATCGAAGTTGCGCGAGAAGTTCCACGCTTTCACATAGTTCGAGAATGTAATACGCTGTGGGATCAGCTTGTACGACAGAATCACCGAGTCGGGCGTGAGCGAAGTCGATACCATCCATAGAAATGGGGCTATCATGACGAACGCTCCCACTAGGAGAATCGCGTATTGCCCGACTCTGACCGCGTGCCGTTTCGCACTCATGAGTGTCCACCTCCAAGCCACTGACTGACTGACTGCTAGTATACGATCTCATCCGCGCGAAACATCCGCCGCAGAGCCCAGCTCAACGCCAGAAGCCCGAGAAACAGGATGACCGCGAGTCCGCTGGCGTATCCCATGTCGAATTCCTTGAAACCCTTGTTGTATAGGAGATTGATCACGGTGGTGGTGCTGTAACCCGGTCCTCCCTCAGTCATCACGTAGGTCTGCGTAAACACTTGGAACGACCCCAGAATCTCAGTCACAAGGATGAAGAACGTCGTCGGACGCAGCAATGGAATGGTTATGTAGCGTATCCGCTGCCACATAGTCACTCCGTCCACGGCGCCGGCCTCATACAACTCCATCGGCACTCCCTGAAGCCCGGCGATGTATATGGTCATCACATACCCAAGGTCCTTCCATACGCTCATGACGCACACCGAGGGCATCGCAAGACGGGAATCTGCAAGCCACCCCTTTGGCGCTACTCGAAATATGCCGAGGAATTGGTTGGCAAGCCCGTTGGAACTGGCGTTGAGCACCAGCGACCACACTATCGAAGCTGCAACCATGGAAGTCACGACCGGCAGGAAATAGCACGCCCTGAACACGTTCTTCCCGACGAGGTGCCGCTGGTCCAAGAGCAACGCGAACGCCAGGCCCAGCACGATCCGGGGCGCGACCGTGTACACCGTGTAGCGAATGGTGTTCCAGAGCGCGACCCTGAAGACCGGGTCGTTGAGCACGTGTGCGTAGTTCCTGAGGCCCGTGAATCTGGGCGCGGTCAAGGACAATATGCTGTAATCAAAGAAGCTAAGGTAAAAGGCCCATCCCACGGGGATGAATATGAATACCAAGAAGACCATGTAGGCAGGCGCGACCATGGTGTACAGCTCAAGCGCTTCGCCTATCTTGTGCAGCGCCGGTCTTTTCATCGGGTGAATCCCTCCAGGTTTCCAGCTGCCCGCGCCGGGCTGACCCCGGCGCGGGCTACCACCTACATTACCTATGCCTTCACTATCCATGCTGCCCGGATCGAACCGCGCATTCGCTGGCTACTTGCGAAGCAGATCCTCCAAGCTCTTCTGGAGCGAGTTCATCGCTGCCTCAACAGTCTTGGTGCCTTCCATCGCCTGCTGGACTTCAGCCCTGATGAGCGGCGACATGCCTCCCGCCTTGGAATGCTTGAAGTAGAAATAGCCTCCGAGCTCCATCTGCTTGGCGAACGCGGCCCTGATCGGATCGCTCAGGTCGGGATGGCTGGCCAACGACTTCCTAGCGGGTGAAAAACCGATCGCCTTGCAGTAGGCCGCCATCGCCTTAGGCGACACCATACACTCGAGGAACTTCCAAGCCGCCTGCTTGTTCTTCGATTGCTTGGATACGACTATTACATCGGTGCCCCCGAAAGCCGCATGGGCCTTGTTGTGGGGCAACAGCCCAACGCCGAACTTGCCGGCAAGCGCAGGTTCATTCAGAAAACGCTGGGAAGTATCTTCGCAGTCGAAGAAGAGCGCCACCTTGCCCTCAGCGAACATCTTCTGGATCTCCGCAAGATCGATGGTAGCGATCCCTGGCGGGGTCACTTTGTGCTTTCGGATGAGGTCGACGTAGAACTGAACGCCTTCAATCACCGCAGGATGGTTGGAGGTAGCGATTTCCTTGTCCTCATCTACGAAGTCCATGCCGTTGTGTTTGACGAATGGCTGGAACTGAGACACGTACCGGCCCGAAGTGCCGAAACCGTACTGGTCGATCACTCCATCGCCGTTCGTGTCGCGCGTGAGTTTCTTCGTGTATGTTACGAACTCGTCCCACGTCCACGAAGTGGTGGGCTCGGGCACGCCTGCCGCCGCCAACAGGTCCTTGCGGTAGAACATGGCCCTTATGGTGCCGAACCAGGGTAGCGAAATCAGCTGGCCGTTGTAGGTGCCCCTTTCGATGAACACCGGGTAGAAGTCGGCCAGCATCTCCTTTGACGCGTATTTCTCCAGCGGCTCCAGAGCGCCGCTGGCGGCGAGGACGTGCTCAAACGGGTCTCCGACTGTGAATACATCGGCGATGGTGCCGCCCACCACTGCCGCCTGGTACTTCATGTGCGGGTCTTCGCCCCAGGGAATGGACTGGAAATTCACCTTGATATCGGGGTTCTCAGTCTCGAAGTCCTTGATGATGCCGCGAATGACCGCAC
>CAYYHF010000338.1:0-2659 GCA_964471415.1 uncultured Clostridia bacterium
CTCGGCCTCTACTACTTCGGAGCGAGGTACTACGACCCCGGGCTGGGGAGGTTCACAACGGCCGACCCGGCGAAGCATGGGTTGAACTGGTACGTCTACTGCGGCGCGAATCCCATGGCATATGTAGATCCGTCAGGGATGTTTGGAATCTACCGCACTTCATACGGTAGGCAGCCGATGACTCGGAACCCAGGTTGCCCGGAGCTTGTCGTAACGTGCTTCAGGGTGGGCATGACCTTTGACGACCCGTTCAAGATTGCAGCTGTCCACGGAGTATCGCTATCATGCAGGGAGCTGGGATTACTGCTGGATATCGCAAGTCTCGCGATGGACGCTGCCGCCGGAGATGGTTCAGGGGTAGTGAAAACCGCTCTTGGAATGGTAGATGAGAAGATAGCTAGCATTCTGGTCGTCCCGGAAATCGTCTCCGCCATTCTCGATCAGAGACTGCGGCGCGACTTCGAAGGTCTGTATGGACCAGGCAGTGCAGGCGAGCGCTATGCTGCTCTCCAACTTACGGATATGCTGTCAGCATTACAGCCGCGCTACGAAGGGGTGTACGATTTCCCCACCATGATCAGAGAGGCCGACTTCGCATCCGTTATCGAGAAGCTCCTGTTCAACTTCATATACAGATGGCCTTGGCAAGCGGAGTATCGCAGACACTGGTATGAGTATGAGGTCTGGGAAAGGGACTAGGAAGAGCAGACATAGAGACAGTCGCCTGCTTCCGCCCGCTGTCACAGTGAGTGTGTAAGCAGCTGACGAATCAGGAGGGATATTGTGAAGGCTCGCAAGACCAGTATCTTGGGCTTGACTGCAGGCCTTGTGTTGCTAGCGCTCACGGCGGCGCTCGTTGGGCTGTCTGCTCCCTTCACAGACGGGATGAGGCGCCATACGCAGCATGTTGGTTGTGCGCTGGCGCAGGCTCCGGCCCAGATGGAACCTCGGGATCCCGCTCTCGATGTTCGGACGTCATTAGCGGCAGGGGAGTGCGGACTTGCGGTGACTCCTGATGGGACGGTGTGGGGGTGGGGAGACAATTCTTGGGGGCAGCTCCTCATGAAGCGAGGAGACTGGTGCAGGAATCCTAGGCCCATTCCGGGTCTGCCCAAGGCCAAGGCTGTCTCGACGTGCCTGATGGAGAGCATTCTTCTTGCTCAGGACGGGAGCGTATGGGAATGGGGCGACTATCCTGGGGGCGACTGGAGCCGGAGCCAACCAAGACTAGTGGCTGGGCTACCGTCCGTGTCGGCTATAGATGCCGGGGCAGGCCACTACATGGCGTTGACTTCCGAGGGCGCCGTGTGGACATGGGGAGGCAACAGGTACTATCAACTTGGCGATGGCACAACGGTGTCGCGAACAACTGCGCAGCCGGTAGCCGGGCTTTGCGCGGTCGTTAGCATATCAGCAGGATTCAGCCACTCACTCGCTCTATGCGACGATGGCTCGGTCTGGACGTGGGGCGGGGTCATCAATACAGAGGAGAACGGTGCCTTCTGCCCTTCTGCTACTCCTTCGAAGGTGCAGGGCGTGCCGCCTGTCGTTCGGATTGAGGCAGGATCAGGCTATTCCGTGGCCCTCACGCGAGAAGGCGAAGTGTGGATGTGGGGCGTCTCGCCGTCAGGCCTGGAGAGCATGTGCAATGAGATCACGGCCACCCCAAGGAAGGTTCAGGGCCTCCCTCTTGCGATCGAGATCGCCGCGGGCGCTCAGCACTGCCTGGTAGTCTCGAACGATGGATCCGTATGGGCGTGGGGGCGGAATACCTTTGGTGTGCTGGGCGATGGCACCACTGAAAGCCGGACTACGCCGAAACTGGTGCCCGGCTTGTCCGGGGTAGTGGCGGTAGCGGCAAGTCTGGACCGTTCGGCTTGCGTGAAATCGGATGGGTCAGTCTGGGACTGGGGGCAGGTGGTTCGAGGCTTGCTCGGGGATTACCGGGTCTGCATGCGTCCCCGCAGAATCAGGCTGCCGCTGCTTATGGTGCGCCAGGATAAGCCTGATGCCTCCAGCGAGTGAGATTCCCGCTCCGGCAAGGACCGGCCATCCACCGGAGATCGAGCCTTGGACTTGCAGCGGTAACGGGGCAGGTTAGGCGTAGACAGAGCCATGACCAGGCCGTAACGTAAGTGAAGCGATTGAGCCTCGTGAGGTGCTAAACCGGGGGCCGACAGGGTCATAATCCTGGACGGCTACAGTAGGCAACCGATAGGGCAAGGTTGTCGGAGACCCCAGCGGGGTCGGAAACGGAAGCATCGAGGAACCTGGGAGGCCCGCCGAGGTCTTTGCGGGAGCAGAGTACGCCGACTGAAAGGGAGGAACCACAGGAAGGTGGACGCCGCGCCGGGGATCGGACTCGCTGATAATACTCGGAGGTCGGGAAAGCCGGCCACATGGGGAAGCGGCGAGGCAAGATCGCTCTACGTGGACCGCCGGACCTGCGGGCGGCACGCAGCTCAACATCGACTGGGCGCGAGGTCCTTTCCAGGTAGTCGGATATGAGATCTCGTACAGACGTAATGAGGATAATCGGTGGGTCACTGTTCGTTCTCCATGGCATGGGTGGTTCGAGCCGTTCAGGGGCACTGATAGAGTGCCGATCAACTTTCCCGAACCGGGCGTATACTCAATACGGGTGAGGATGAGCCGGGGG
>CAYYHF010000339.1:0-2657 GCA_964471415.1 uncultured Clostridia bacterium
GCGGCGAGTCGTCGGGGCAGTTCGGATTCTTGGCTCAGGAACCAAAGGACGCGGTCGAGACCGCGCAATGGGTGCTTGACCAGCCGTGGTGTGACGGCAGGCTCGCTATACTGGGCATTTCGTACCTTTCGGCGGCCTCGATTGCCATTGCGGCCGAGTTTCCCGACCAGGTGAAAGCGGCGGTCTGGGTTACGGTGCCTGTCACGAAGGATCTCCTTTGCTTCCAGGACGGAGTGCTTCGTCTTCATCACACCTTGCCCTGGACATACATGAGAACCGCTTCCCTTGGCAGCTTTGATCCCGAACTCCTTTACCGCAAGACGCCTCTAGTCGAGGCGATTGGACAAAGCGTAGACCCTTCGTGGGCCGCTATGCTGGAGGAAGGCCCCCGGTCCAGGTACTGGGACGGAAATGATCTATGGGACTACGTCCGGAGAACCCGCGCTCCTGGGCTTCACTTTGGCGGATGGTTCGACTTCCTGGTCGACGCCACCTTGATTCCATACTCTGAGATGGTCCAGTGGAGCGCGCCCCAGAGGCTTGTGCTCGGCCCGTGGAGTCACAACGGCACGATAGGCGGGCCGGAGAAGATATCGGGCGATGTATCATACGGGTACTGGTCCAGGCAGCGTGAAGGCGGTCTGGACAGTCTACATGAGGATCCGGTGAATATGTCTTCACCCTTCATAGAGGAGTGCCTACGCTGGCTGGACTTCTGGGTTAAGGGCACAGGCGATTTGCCCGCGAGATCTTCTGTAAGGTGTTTCTTTACGGGACATCGGCCTCACTGGGCTGAGCTGGACGCATGGCCTCATCCCGGGGCCTCGGGCGTGAGGATGTACCTTGGCGCTGCAGCTGACGGACAGTCTGCGGCCGGCGGCCGAGGCAGCGGCGTCCTTTCTGTCTTGTCCGCGGACGCGACCTCCGGCATAGACCCTGTGGCTACTTGTGAGTCGTTCGTGTACGATCCGAATGATCCTGTCCCGACTGAAGGCGGCGCGGTGTGGGCATTCCCCAAGGCAGGGATGGCGCCCGGCCCTTCGGTGTCATCCGCTCATTTGCGCGAGGATGTTTTGACGTATGATTCTGAAGTGTTGGGAAGCCCGCTGGAGATGTGCGGCGCTGCGGAGGTTGAGCTATACGCATCGTCAGACGCGCCCGACACGGACTTCGTCGCGATGCTGCTGGATGTGGATGAAGACGGTGTTGCGAGGTACGTTTCGGACGGCATAGTGAGGGCCAGATATCGCAACAGTCTTGACAGAGAGGACTTCCTGGAGCCCGGTCAGATCTATCTCTTCCGCATACGCATGAAGGGGTGCGCCCACACCTTCGGCCCGGGCCACCGGGTGCGACTCACAGTCACGAGCTCGAACTTCCCGAAGTTCGACCGCAATCCGAACACAGGAGAACCAGTCTACCGAAGCCAGCGAATGCAGAAGGCGGTGCAGACAGTCTACTGTGGGCCTGCGTGTTCATCGGCCATCGTGCTCCCTGTGCTCAGCTGGTATCAGGTGCGCTCTCTGGATGACCACGACCGCGAGTGGGCCGAAAGGCTACTCAAGGAGAGCTGGGGTTCTGTCAACATCGCAACGCGTGGGCGGCTGGTGGATGCGTCTGGGCTTCCGGGGTTCGTTGCGGTGGCAGCTAGCGGCGACCGCCTCGGCTTGTTGACGTACGAGGTGCATAGCGGTGAGTGCGAGATCGTCACTATGAACAGCTTGCAGCCGGGGATGGGCATTGGGCAGGGGCTGATCCGGAAGATGGCGGAGTGTGCGAAGGAGGCTGGAGCTTCTAGAGTGTGGCTGATCACTACTAACGACAACACGGATGCCCTGGGGTTCTACCAGAAAGCCGGTTTCCACATAGTTGCGGTTCATCGAGATGCTATTCCTTTGGCCAGGCGCCTCAAGCCTGGGATACCGTTGATCGGCGAGAACGGGATACCCATACGCGATGAGATCGAGCTTGAGTTGATGCTGGATACGTGCGTGTAAGGATTGTGGCTGCTAAAGCCTGGCGCTGTTTCCTTGCGGCCGGTCGTCCAGGCTGCCCTGTCGACATTATCATTTTCACCACACCCTTGGTTCGCTTCGCTATGAACTGTCCCACTTCGTGGTTGACGAGCTCCAGGCTGTATGGTAGGCGGTACCTGTAATTGCCGTATTAAGGTGTTGGCGCCACTGCCGACAGCATCCCTGCTTCACGCCTGTTCCGGGGAGCCCCTCGCCTGGCGTAGGGCAAGTGAAGAGAAGCTCGCCGCTCTCGCGCTCTCAATCAGCGCAGAGCGCGGCGAGCCACCTTCGAGAGGCCCTCGGCGGGAGCTGTACGTGGACGAAATCCGGGATGCGCTCATGCCCCATGGCCCGCGCGCGTCCACGCCGCGGCCAGACTGTTCTTCTTCGAGGCCCTCGCAGCCTACTCCCTGCCCATGCTGGGGTAACGGCGCCCAAGGCCAGCTGGGCCGGGCATCAACCGCGAATTGGGACAGTACATAAGGGACTCGGAGGGGGACATGCTTCGTCGCGATGGAAGGAGCAGGAACTCGCGCGCGATGACAGGGGCGAAACAGGATGGCCGCCGGACCGCCCCCGAATCATGAAAACCGGGGGGTATCCGGCGGCTTTGGGCAGTGAAGCCGGCAGTCGGGCCGACAT
>CAYYHF010000340.1:0-2640 GCA_964471415.1 uncultured Clostridia bacterium
GAACCTGTACTCTACGTAAGCGTAAAATAGAACCCACGTGGAGCTAGAGCGACGATACTCTACGACCCAGCCTTGGCGCCAACCCTGGGTTCCACGACCCAGGCGGGCGGCGAAACGCTCGTTTTCGGGGCCGAAATCCGATCCGGCGGGCGCCCGGGTCGGAATGGGCATGCCGGCCGCAATGGGTGCGCGCATCGCATGCGCGGAACCCAAATTCTGCACTACGCGCAAGTTCGCACCATACTCTGCAACATGTGCGCAGCTAGCCGCGGTTTCACTTGTCAATGCGCAGAGGATACGGGCATGGGTTGTCGAAGTTGCAGGTGGTGGTGAATGCCCCGTGGCGCACGTCAAGCGTATGCGCATCTTGCGTGTAGTCTGTGTTTTGGCGATCTTGTTGGGTCTGGTTGCAGGCACCCTGGTAATGCTGCGACGAAACCTGGGCGTGATCAGTTCTGATGTGATCGCGGCCATGCTTTCGCGCGCGCTGAGGATAGGGGATGTACACATCGAGAACGTGGCAATTCACGGCGTGCGCTCTGTGGTCATCTCGGGCCTTCAGATAGGAAACGCTCTCAGCGCTGAGCGAGTGCTGGTTGCCTACGATGTTCGATCTCTGCTGAGGGCACGGGGCAACCCAATGCTGAGCGTCACAGCGATAGACGCCGAGGGTGTATGGGCGGATTGGGCTGTGCTTCAGGGCTGTTTTGGCGTTGGCGGCGCCCACACGCAGTCGCCCACTGCCGGCAGGTTGTCCGCGCCCAGCCTGCGGCCGGGCCCAGCGCCGGCCGGCGTTTCAGGCCTTCGCGGGGGCGAGGCCGCCTCCGGAGTGTTCCGCGGCGTTGTGTCTATTCGCGATGCCGTTGTCCTCATCGGCCGTCCAGCCGGCTCCCAAGGCGGGCCGGACGCGGAGCACGGGGACGAGCAGCGCAGGATTGAGCTTGCGGACGTGCGACTGGAACCAGTTGCATCTGCACGCATCGCTACAGGCGCAAACGTGAATACGGAGGCGGTAACAGGAGAAGGCGCGGGCGCGAACGCGGGCACGCGCACGGACACGGATACGGACACGGACATGGACGCGGGGTCAGGGCTCTCAGAAACTTCGTGGTCATTGGCCGTAGACCGTGCTGTATGCTACTGGGACCATCGGCCTTCGGGCAGTGTCGAGTTGCTGCATGTTCGCGGCGCGCTGGATGTGTCAAGTGGGGCTGCGGCGGTGAGGGCCTTCTCGGCACGGGTTCTCGGGGGCGTTGTGCGCGGCGACTTTGCCGTGCGTCCTGCGTTGCTTTCGAAGACGGGAGTTGCAGAAACGAGCATCGAGGGCCGGGCAGCCCTATCCGGTCTTTCCTACAATGGGTGGACTGTCGATGGCGAACTCGCTACTTGCGATGACGGCAAGGTGCGCGTGGATGCGAGAGTCGAGTCCAGCGAACCTGGGCTAGTCAAGGCCCGCCTGCAGGGGGCGGTTGCAGTTTTGGGCTTCACTCCTTGTGTCGATGACTACTCGGCGGACGGTATCGTGGACATAGAAAAGATGGAGATCGGGAAATCAAGCGTTCGGAACATGAGATTCAAGGTGACGGCGCGGTGGTCGCCGGGCGCGGACGCCGTTGCCGTGACAATAGGCGCGAAGAGGACAACCACTGACCAACTCGCTGCGGTGATCGGCAGGTTCGTTCCTGCTCAAGGCTGGGTGCGCTGGCGAGCCGCCGGCGAGGTCGGATTCGATGGACATGCCTGCGCCCGCATAACGCTGGTGGATGGGGCTGTACGCGCCGATGGATGGCCTGACGAGTGGCCGAGCGAGTTCACGGGGATCTCGGGCATTATCGATGCCGAGGCGGATGTTTGGGGGCATGCTGGAGGCATGGTCCAGGGTGGGACTGGGCCAGAGGTCAGGCTGCGTGTAGCTGAAGTAAGCGCTCAGTTCGGCGGCGGCCTGATTGAGGTGTCTGGCCGGCCTGAGCTGTGGAATGTCAGCGCATCGGGGATCAGAATCCATCATCAGCTTGTGTCGGGACTTGTGGATGCGGATCTGAGAGTGGGCATCGGAAAGTTGTATTCGCTGAGCGGACGCGTTAGCGTGCGCGATGCGCAGATGGATCTGGTGGTAGCGGGGATTCAGAATGGGATACCGGTGCCCGAGGCCGACCTCGATCTGGACATAGAGGTCGGGGAGGGCGTCAAGATGGTGCGAGGGGAGTCGTGGGCATGGGCGTTGCCAGGTGTGCTTCATGTAAAGGGCAGCACTCGCCGGCCTGTGGTCTCCGGCAGCTTGAGTCTGTCATCTGGCCAGATAGACCTGTACGGTGTTCCGTTGGAGATCGTATCGGGAGGGGTGCGCTTCACGGGCACGCCGGGCGATCCGCCGGAGTTTGATCTAACGGCGCGCGATGTCGCGTCAGAACTTCCGACGATCATAGCTGTGTCAGGCGTGCCGGGCAAGATGCGGCTAACGGCGAAACTCGAGGACCAATCGGAAAAAGAAACACTTGAAGGAGACCTTCTTGTGAAACTTCTGCTGGCTCGACTGCGTCTATACATGTTAGGCAGACTCGGACGAGCGCTGGGCGAATTCCCGAATCCGCCCGGATGAGCGCAGGAGGAATCACAGTGAGTGAGTAGAATAGAAAGTCA
>CAYYHF010000341.1:0-2637 GCA_964471415.1 uncultured Clostridia bacterium
GTGGAACTGCACGGCGCACACGGGTATCTGCTTAACCAGTTCATGTCGCCCGTGACCAACTCGCGCACAGATGAGTATGGCAACGGCCCTGAGGGAAGGCTGCTGTTGCCTCTCCGCATCATATGCGCGGTAAGGCAAGCAGTGGGGCCCAAGCTCATTATCATGTACCGCCTGGGCGTGGACGATGGGGTGCCCGGCGGGATCACTCCTGAAGACGCTCTGAAAATCGCGCCGCGTCTGGTGGACGCGGGTGTGGACGTGCTGGACATATCCGGCGGGCTCAGAGGGTATCAGCCCTTTGAATGGAAGGGTGAAGGCTTCTTCGCCGACATCAGCAGCCGAGTGAAAGCGGTCTGCGGAGCGCCGGTGATCGTGACTGGCGGCATCAAGAGCCCCGCCGCGGCAGACTCCATAATAGGCAAATCCGAAGCCGACCTGGTCGGCATAGGTCGAGCGCTTCTCAAGGATCCGGACTGGGCGGTGAAGGCCCATCTTGAGCTGGGCGAGCCGGGGGAGGGATTTGTCTCGCCAGGTTCCTCGGCGGCACCAGAGGTATGTGGCAGCAGCCCACGGTCCCGCTTATGAGAAGCGCGAATAACAGCGCGTCAAGCGATCCTGCGGGGCACGCCTGGCTCCTAGTGAGCCATGCCCAAAGATACGCAAGGGGCACGCGCACTACGACAGTGGACAACATCGAGATCCACATGGACGGCATCGTCTCTCGACCATACGCTGTGCCGACAGAATCGTTATCGTTGTGCTGGATGAAGACGAAATAGTAGAACAAGGGATCCTTGAGGAGCTGATGGGGTTAAATGGCCTCTACTCCAAACTGGTTGCGGTTGATTCGGATCAATCGAGTTCCTACACTGCAGTATGTCGCCCGTGAAGGCTGCGACCTGGGCTCCGAGCGCCAGCATCTACGTTGCCGATACTTGATGCCCGTTTTTCTTTGCTCTTTTGGATTCATACATCTCTCTATCTGCTCGCTCCAGTGACTCCTTGAGGTCATCGTCGTTGCCCAGCGTACTCATTCCATAGGAAAACCTGATCCGGATGAAATCCGTGCCATGCACTGGCACTGTGAGACGCTGTTCAATTCTTGCCAGCAGACTGTGCGCGCCTTCAGTGTCAACACCTCCAAGAACCAGGACGAATTCGTCTCCGCCGTATCTTGCGAGCATATCGCTTCGCCTGATTGATCTGGAAATCGTCGCCGCAAGGTGTTGGAGAACCTTGTCACCGGTCGAATGCCCATGGACATCATTTATCTCTTTGAAGCCGTCCACATCGATCACGACCAGCACGTAGTTCTCCCGATAGGAACGCACTGACCTATCCCATATGTCTAAAAACTGACGAGAGTAGGCTCCGGTCAGATGATCTACGTATGCCATCTCCTTGTAAGCATCGCGGCTTGATTCCAGACTCCCGAATTCTCTTCTGAGATATAGGAAGATATACAGATAGACCACCAACGTGTAGCCTGCAAAGACAGCAGTTCCGCCGATGATGACTCTGTGTCCCAGTCGTGTTATGGGCTCATACAACGTCGACTGCTCTTGAGTCGAGGCAAAGTACATGTTGGCGATGGGGGCAACCCAGTACATCAACCCGCCCTTCGTGATTACCGTTGCGCCGTTGTGTTCAGTCGTTGCAGACGCATCGAGTAGTCCCTGATATGCTCCATCATCCATGAGGTACGCTCCCATGTTCTTTGAGCGCAATGCCTCGATCTGCTTTGTTATGTCATAGACGACAAAGTCATAGCCGATGACTTCGTTTTCCATCTTAACCGGAGAGTTCATTGCGGCATATGCTCTTTTGCCCCTGATGACGAGCTGCGGCACAATCGCCGCTTCCTGCTGTGTGTCGATCTCGGTATGCGACATGTCGAGGACTTCATCTCCGGCTCGATACGATGCAACGACATTGTCGTCTACGATGCGCTGTGCCAGAATAATGTAGTCAATCGCGCCGGCGCCATCCTCATATTTCGCCTGTGTATACGTTTTCAGCTCTTCCAGACTCATCTGCCCGCTTCTGTAGTCCCATATGGCGATCTTGATCATGGTTCTGCTTGACAGACTCTTGGCGCCTTCGATACATCGCTCAATGGTGTTTTCAACAATGTAGTGATTCGTGCGAGACATTCGCTCGAAAACGTCAGTCAAGCTATGCTTGAGTTCGGCCTCCATTGGCCGGAATACCAGGAAGAAAACGAGCGCGACTACTACAAGTACAGAGCCCATGAATACTCGCTTGACGCGGCGAACGAATTCGAGCATGCTTATCGCCTGGTTCCTGTCATATGCCGCGCCTTTGTCGTTGTTTTCAGTGTATCGCATTGCAACCCATCCTAAAGAATCGTGTTATGGTGATGAACTCGGCCTACTCAATTCCTTACTATATATTATCGGTTATTCGCGATAAATCGTCCATCAGGAAGAATCGTGCACAACGGAAGAACCCCCGAAACACGCCGGGGGTCCGTTCCGCGCACTCATCCGCGCGCGCAAGCCTTAGCCCTTCATACCCGTCATAGCAATCCCCTCCATGAACCACTGCTGCGCGAGCATGAAGAAGATCACAATGGGCATTATCACGATCACCGACCCTGCCATCTGCAGCCCGTAT
>CAYYHF010000342.1:0-2634 GCA_964471415.1 uncultured Clostridia bacterium
GTACACAATAGGCGTGGCTGCTCGTCTGCTCGGAGTGAGCCCCCAAACGCTCAGAATGATGGAACGCGAAGGGTTGCTGTCCCCGGCGCGCACTGAGGCGAACATCAGGCTCTACTCCCAAAACGACCTGCTGCTGCTGCAACGCATCTGCTTTCTGGTTCGGGAAGAGGGCGTCAACCTTGCGGGGGTGAAGCTCATCCTCGAGATGGAGACGAGTGGAGGGCATACCAGAGTCAGGTTCACCGAAGTAGTGAGCCGACAGCAAACTAAGCTGCGCCGGAATGATCCTGACGACAACGGCGACCACTCCTGAATCGGGTTTCCAGTTTATCCACCCAGCACAGGCTGGCGAAGGGAAGGAGAGAGTTCTGTATGGGCAAAGTTGTTGGCATCGACCTCGGCACCACCAACTCAGTTATCGCAGTCATGGAGGCCGGCAACCCGGAGGTCATAGTCAACGCGGAAGGTTCCAGGCTCACCCCATCGGTCGTAGGTTTCACGAAATCGGGCGAACGCCTGGTAGGGCAGCTCGCGCGGCGTCAGGCCGTGCTCAACCCCGAAAACACTGTCTACTCGATAAAGCGATTCATGGGTCGCCGGTATGACGAGGTCGAAGCGGAGCGCGGGCGAGTGCCCTACAGGGTCAAGTCCGGCGACAACTACGGCGTCAGAATGGACGTCCCGGCGACCGGGCGCGACTACTCGCCTGAGGAGATCTCGGCTATGGTCCTCCAGAAGATGAAGGCCGATGCCGAAAAGTTCCTGGGCGAGACGATCACCAAGGCAGTAATCACAGTGCCTGCATATTTCAACGACTCCCAGAGGCAGGCTACAAAAGACGCTGGGCGAATCGCCGGGCTTGAAGTGCTCCGCATCATAAACGAGCCGACAGCTGCCGCCCTAGCCTACGGGCTTGACAAGAAGAGCAACGAAACGATCCTCGTGTGGGACCTCGGCGGAGGAACGTTCGATGTGTCCGTCCTAGAAGTAGGCGATGGCGTGTTCGAGGTGAAGTCCACCGCAGGCGACACACACCTGGGCGGCGACGACTATGATCAGCGGATTGTGGAGTACATCGCCGACCAGTTCATGCGGGATCAGGGCATCGACCTAAGGCGCGACCGCCAAGCGCTGCAGCGGCTGATCGAAGCGGCCGAAAAGGCCAAGATCGAGCTGTCGTCGGTGGTCGAAACCAACATCAGCCTGCCGTTCATCACGGCGGACCAGTCCGGGCCGAAGCACCTGGAAACCAAGATAACCAGGGCCAAGTTCGAAGAGCTGACGGACGACCTCACCCAGAGGTGCACCGTCCCCTTCAAGCAGGCCATAAGCGATGCCAAGCTCTCCGTGAATCAAATAGACGAGATAATCCTGGTGGGCGGCGCCACGCGCATGCCGGTCATACAGGAACTGGTCAAGAAGCTCACGGGCAGGGAACCGCATCGCGGCGTAAACCCGGATGAGGTAGTCGCCGTGGGCGCTGCGATCCAAGCGGGCGTGCTGGCGGGCGAGGTCAAGGACGTAGTGCTGCTCGATGTGACGCCGCTTTCGCTCGGTATCGAGACTCTGGGCGGCGTATCGACCAAGCTGATCGAGAGGAACACGACGATCCCAACGCGCAAGAGCCAGATCTTCACCACTGCCGAAGACGGTCAAACGTCAGTGGAAATCCACGTGCTGCAGGGCGAGCGCGATTTCGCGCGCGACAACAGGACGCTCGGGCGGTTTATGCTTCAGGGCATCCCGCCGGCGCCGCGCGGAATCCCGCAGATCGAAGTATCGTTCGACATCGATGCCAATGGAATCGTAAACGTTGCGGCCAAGGATCTTGGCACCGGCAAGGAGCAGAGGATCACGATCACTGCGTCCACCCAGCTGTCGAAGGACGAAGTCGACAAGCTCGTTCGCGAGGCTGAGAGGACATCGGCGGAAGACAAGAAGCACCGCGAAGAGGTAGAACTCAAGAACACAGCGGACTCGATGGTGTATTCCACTGAGAAGACCCTTCGCGAGATGGGCGACAAGATACCGGCCGATACCAAGTCCAAAATCGAATCCGAACTTGAGCGGCTCAAGAAGGCCATCGCCGACAACGACATGGAGGCGATCAAGCGCTTCATGGAAGATGTGAGGCAGGCGTCCTACAAGATGTCAGAGGAGCTGTACAAACAGGCTCAGGCCGGCGGCGCCGCGGGCGGCGGAGCTGGCGCTGGCGCCGGAGACGAAGCCGGCCAGCGCCCTGGACCCGAAGGCGGGCCGGGCGGGGATGACGATGTTATCGACGCCGACTTCAGGCCCATGGATGACAAATAAAGGAGGTGCGCGCAGATGACGCTCATGAATTGGGATCCTTGGCGTGATATCGCCGACATGAGGAACACGTTCAATAGGCTGTTCGGTGAGGTTGCACCTGGAACCGCGCTGGCCGGTCAGGCCACGCCGGGCAGTTGGATGATGCCCGTCGATGTTGCCGAGACGGCCGATGCGTTCGTGGTCAAGGCTGAATTGCCCGGTATGAAGCCGGAGGAGATCGAGATCACCGTGGCCGACAACCAGGTGACCCTGAGAGGGCAGCGTAGCGAGGCGCGTGAGGACAAGGGCGTACACTATATACGCACCGAAAGGCGCTTCGGC
>CAYYHF010000343.1:0-2630 GCA_964471415.1 uncultured Clostridia bacterium
GCCCGCCTGAGTGCGCCTACTCGCGTGAAAATGCTACTCGGGAACGTAAAGACCCGCTCTTTCCATGTAGCTGATCACAATGTCGGGAAGCAAATATCGCACAGGGCGTCCATCGCGCACACGCCCACGGATGTCGGTGGACGAGATAGCTAGCGCCGGCACCTCAAAGAAATGCACCCTGGGCGCGTGTTCTCCGAATACTTCGGCGATTCTGCTGTCGGCAATGGAATACCCCGGGCGCGTGGCTGCTGCAAACTCGCATAGGCGAAGTAATGTGGTAGAATCCTTCCATCCCAACATCTCGAGGATAGCATCGGCGCCGGTGATGAAGTAGAGCGCCGCATCGCCCGTGTATTTCTGCCTGAAAGCGGCGACTGTATCCACCGCATAGGACGGACCAGGCCTGTCGATCTCCATGGATGACACCTCAAAATGGGAGTTGCTCATCGTGGCTAGCACCGTCATCATATAGCGGTGAGCAGCGGAGGTAATGACCTTGTCCATCTTGTGAGGCGGATGCCCGGAAGGTACGAAGACCACCCGATCCAGACGAAACCGATGATATGCCTCTTCAGCGGTGACCAAATGCCCATAGTGCACGGGGTCGAATGTGCCTCCCATGATCCCTATACGCCGCATGCGAACACTCCTAACCGCGTTGCATGTTGTAGGAATCAGCGAACACAAACTCCGTGTCGCCGATTCGTATTGTGTCTCCTTCGCCCATCCCAGCCTGGCGCAGAGCATCGATCACGCCGGCGCGTGTGAGCATCCCGTACAGCCTGTCGAGAGCGGCTACATTATCCAGGTCGGTCCGCTCCACCAGACGCTCTGCGCCCTCGCCCGCTACGACGAACACATCGCCATCGCGGGATATCGCAACGTCCCTAAGCCGTGGGCCGCGCGCCGTGTAGCGCCGCGGTTCTTCCGCCTCGGGCCCGTGCACATCAGGCAATTCCTCCGGCGGCAACTGTGCAAGCTTCGCCGACACCGCATACAGCAGGTCATGGACGCCCTCGCCCGTCAGGGCGGATATGCCCAGCACCGGCACGCCCCGGGGCTCAAGAACCTCTGCAAGGGCACGCGCACGCACCTTGGCCTCCGGCATGTCGATCTTGTTGGCGGCCACAATCTCCGGCTTGCTCTCGAGCCCTGCTCCATACAGGCCAAGCTCGCGCCGGATAGCTTCGTAGTCGCTGACTGGATCGCGCCCGGAAAATCCCGATACGTCCACAAGATGTACAAGAAGGCGAGTCCTCATGATGTGGCGCAGAAACTCGTGCCCAAGTCCAACCCCATCTGCCGCGCCTTCAATCAAGCCCGGTATGTCGGCCACCACGAAACTGTCGTCGCCTGCCGCCGCCACGCCCAGCACCGGACTGAGAGTTGTGAAGGGGTAGTCGGCAACCTTGGGACGCGCCGCGGAAATCCTCGAAAGCAAAGTGGACTTGCCGGCGTTAGGATAACCTATAAGCCCCACGTCTGCAAGCACCCTAAGCTCCAGCGATGCTCGACGTTCCTCTCCCGCCTCTCCCTTCTCCGCGAATCTGGGCGTGCGGTGAACAGCGGTGGCGAACCGAGCGTTGCCGCGCCCGCCCATGCCGCCGCGAGCCAGCACGGCGCGCTGCCCGTGGGCAACCAGATCGGCAATGAGTTCGCCGGTATCTGCATCGCGCACGATGGTGCCTCGGGGCACCTCAACTGTGAGGTCCTCACCATCAGCGCCTGTCTTGTTGCTGCTCCCACCGGGTTTTCCATTTGGGGCGCGCAGATGCTTCTGATAGCGAAGATCCATAAGCGTGTGCAAAGCCTCATTTGCCTCAAGGATTACACTTCCGCCCCGCCCGCCATCGCCCCCGGCGGGCCCGCCGCGAGGCACGTACTTCTCGCGCCGAAACGCAACCGCGCCTGCTCCGCCGTTGCCGCCCTTGGCGTATATTTCAATGTAGTCCACAAACATCTGCGCTGCGCTCCCCCTGGCAATCGCGTGCCCCGACCGCATCGGTCGGGCGCCGCCGATCTCGGCAAGTCTGTGAGCGAGTCTTTAGTGTACCCGCCCGCCCATTGCAGTATATCAGACCTGGATCGATTGCTCTCACAATTCTGCGCAATCGCGCGCTCAACAGACGCCCGCATCGGCGCGAGCGCGGCAAAGCGCCCATACAAGCGCTATATAGTTCAGCGCCCAGTGAACCAGCCAAGCGTAGATCACGCTCCCATTCGACCGCGTCAGCCAACCTAAAACCAGTGCGCATGTAAGGGGCATGATGAACGCGTAGGACGTAACAAGACCGGGGGCGCGGCGAATCGCCATGGGGAGTGCATGGATCAGCGCGAACAACGCCGACTGCACCGCCATTCCAACCATCGGCCCGCCCAGGCGGGTCGCCCACTCCATCAGAAACCAGCAAAAGACCAGCTCTTCCAGGAGAGCTCCGGACGCTGGATATGCCAAGCCTGCCAGCACAGCCTTGCCAACGGGCAAGGCGGAAACGGCAAGAAACGCGCCGCCTGGATTGACGCCCGCCTTGCTCATCCAATTGCCGTGACGCCGCTTGATGCGTCCGTGCACTGCTATGTTGGCGCCCGCCAGCGCCAAGGCGACTGCCGCCGATGCCCAGAGGGCGCCT
>CAYYHF010000344.1:0-2627 GCA_964471415.1 uncultured Clostridia bacterium
GAACCAAGTATGATCGAGAGGTTCTCAGCAAGGTATACGACAAGCTGATAGCAACGGACCCCGCGACCTTGGAGGACGTGCCGGGGATGGCTGAAAAGTGGGATATCGATACCTGGGAAACCAGCGCCGGCGAGAAAGGTACCGTGATCACCTTCTACATCCGCAAGGGGATCAAGTGGAGCGATGGCGCACTATTCACTGCCGACGATGTCAAGTTCACGCTCGATTACTTGAGAGACAACATTGTGCCCGGTCATCTCATCTGGGATCTCGAGAGAATCGAATTGATCGACAAGTACACCGTGAAAATCTACTTCAACACCGTCAACTACTGGCTGCTTCATAACATCAACGACCTGTACTTCTTGCCCAAACACATATGGAAAGACGTGAACGACTGGATGACGTTCCAGCCCTGGAAGGAGCCACACCCGAGCATCGAAGGCTATACCAAACTCGTTAGCTTAGGCCCGTTCGTCTTCAAGGAGTACAAGCCCGGCGAGTTCGTCAGGCTCCTTAAGAATCCTAACTACTGGCGGCTGAAACCGGCAAAGTAGCGGCCGCACTCGGTATGTATTCGTCACAGCAGCGCAGCCCGGAGCGATCCGTGCTGCGCTGCGGCCTCAGGGGCGTTGCCAGGCCTATCTTTGGGAGCCGAAGAAGAACAGCGCTATGGTACCCGGCCCGGAATGGGCGCCGATGACGGGGTCAACGTAGTTTATCTGAACATCCTTCACGTTCAGTCTTTCCCGAACACGCTTCTCGACGTACCGAGCATCCTCAACGCTGTCGCCGTGGGAAATGAACACCACCTGCTCTGTCGGGTCCGTGCAGGTCCGCTCCATCTCGTCTACCAGCGCCTCGAGGGATTTTCGCCTACCCCGCTCTTTGCCCACAGCGACAAGCTTGCCCTCATCGTCAACGTGCAGCACCGGCTTGACTCCCAAGACCGTTCCCACCAACGCAGTCGCGGCAGATATTCTCCCGCCTCTTTTCAGATGAAACAGGTCATCGACGGTAAACCAGTGGCACAGACGAAGCCGATTCTGGATAAGCCAATCGCATACCTCATCGATGGTCTTGCCGGCACGCCTCTGCTCTGCCGCATAGTAGACCAAAAGCCCCTCGCCCATGGACGCGGCAAGTGAGTCAACAGTGCATATTCTGCGCTCCGGATAGACATCGCGCAGGCTCTCGGCCACCATCGAAGCAGCGTTATAGCTGCCGCTCAGCGCCGATGAGAAACCAATGTGCAGCACGTCCTTGCCTCTTTTGAGTATACTTTCAAATATGTCGCGGCAGTTGGCCATGTCGATGAGAGAGGTCTCCACCATATCGCCCTTTCTCATCCTGTCGTAGAACTGCCTGTAGTCCGTCTTTTGGCCCTGCACATAGCAGGGGAACTCCTCCTCGCCAATTCGGAAACGAAGAGAAACGATGTGAATACCGTATTGCTCAATCAGCTCGTCCGTGAGATCCGCGGATGAATCTGTCACTATCTCATAACCCACGTGCTTCACTCCTTTGCATCTATTGAGCAGAAAGCGTTGTCACCTCCTTGTCCATTTCCCTACACCGATGGGTAGTCTTGCACCTTTCGCCATCCCGCTGCGCGTTCCTTCAGAGCGGCCTTGCGAGACGTTTCGGAAATCGTAGAGCTCTGGCGCCTCCTGATGGGCATAGCAAGTCATACCGCAGATCTGATCAGCTGTCGTCTTGAGTCCTCTTGACACAAGTGCGGTATTAAGATATATTCCTAATTAGGAACTGTTCCTATAGATGCTACTCTCATCTGAAAGGGCGCGCACCGATGAACGAGGACGAACTGAATAGGCGTGTCGAACACTTCAGGGAAGTGTGCCGTCATGAAGGGCTGAAACTCACTCACCAGCGAATGGTCATCTTTGAGGAAGTGGCCAAGTCTCGTGAGCACCCCGATGCGGATACCGTCTTCAAGAGTGTCCGCAACAAGGTGCCCACGGTATCTTTGGACACGGTCTACCGGACCTTGTGGATGCTCAACGCCATGGGACTGATAACGACTGTGGGGCCGCCCCGGGAGAAGGCGCGGTTCGATGGGGACGTGTCCCCCCACCACCATTTCGTGTGTTCGCAATGCGGCGCAGTATACGATGTCCACGGCCCCGCATTGGATCCGATCCCGGCGCCCGACCAAATAGAGGGCGTTGGGCAGGTGGAGTCAGTCCGCCTGGAACTGCGCGGGCGCTGCCGGCGCTGCGCAGCGCGGATCGAGTAGCGCAGCCGGCGCAGGTAGAGCAACCAACGCGTTCAGCACAGTCAACACACCGAGCATCATCCAGAGTACGCTCACGAAAGGAGAATGCAAGCATGGGCGAAACCGCCAATAACGCATGTTGTCAGGAGATCGCGCGCATTCCGCTTATCGGAGAGAAGGCTCCGAGTTTCGAGGCCATGACCACGCAAGGCAAGATCTCGTTCCCCGATGACTACAAGGGCAAGTGGGTCATTCTGTTTAGTCACCCGGCCGACTTCACTCCGGTATGCACCACCGAGTTCATGACATTCGCATCGATGCAGGAGGAGTTTGAGGCGCTCAACTGCGAGCTGATCGGCCTGTCCATCGACAGCAACTTCAGCCACATCGC
>CAYYHF010000345.1:0-2619 GCA_964471415.1 uncultured Clostridia bacterium
TATGGCTCAGGGTCGCTCCAGGCGTTATACTTACACTCATGGGGCTGGCCTCGATCGTATGAGGCGCGCTGGGCGGGTTGCAGGACAGTCGGCAGGAGGGCGTGGGCATGATAGTCGTGGGGTTGGCAGGTCAAAGCGGTGCCGGAAAAAGCACAGTGGCGCACATGTTTGCAAAGCTCGGAGCGGCTTGCCTCGATGTCGACAGCGTGGCGCGAGAGCTGGTCTGTGTGGGCTCGCCTGTCTTGACTGACATCGAGCGAGCATTCGGGCCCGAGTATCTGCTGCCCGGCGGAGGGCTTGACCGATGCAGGCTTGGCCGAACGGTATTCTCGGACCGGGCTGCGCTAGAGCTTCTGAACAAGGTCACGCATCCAGCGCTGGTGCGCGAGGTGGAGGCCTGGATAGCGAGTACGGCGGGGGGGGAGACGCCGCCGCCTGCGGCGGTGATCGATGCGGCTGTGCTCTTTGAATCGGGGCTGGTTCGCCTGGCGGACGCTGTGGTGGTGGTCGTTGCCGGAGAGCAGGTTCAGGCGGAGCGGATTGCCAAGCGCGATGGAATCCCCATCGGCGAGGCGCTCGCCAGGGTTCGCGCACAGAGGCCTATGGAGGAAGCGATGGCGCGCGCGGACTTCGTGATACGCGGCGACTGTTCGCTGGATGAGACCGAAGCGCAGGTGGACAAGGTGTGGCGGCTGCTGATGTTGAGGCGCGGCCGCGGTCAACAATGAAGTGCTACTGTATGATGAAACACGATGTAGCGGCATATGGGTATAGTCGGAGTTGGTGAGATGCTAAAGAGGCTTGCGCGGCTGATACGTATGGCCATTGCCCTGGTGGCCCTCGCCATGCTGGTGTCGATCGTGTTTGGCTCCCCGTGGGTGCAGCGCATGCTCAATCCCATTCACTATAGGGACCTGATCACCGTGCATTCGCGTCTGCATGGTCTTGATCCATTTCTGGTGGCGGCCATCATGAGGGTGGAAAGCCGCTACCGGCCCGATGCGGTGTCGTCCAAGGGCGCCCGAGGGTTGATGCAACTCATGCCGGATACAGGTAGGTGGGCCGCAGGCTGCCTGGGGATCCAGGGCTACTCCGATGATCTTCTGTTTGAGCCCGATGCCAACATCAGAATAGGGGCATGGTATCTTGAGCAGCTCTTGAAACGGTTCGGGGGCAAGCTGGAGGCGGCGTTGGCGGCCTACAACGGCGGCCCGAGCAACGTGGAGAAGTGGCTGTCGACCGGGACATGGTCGGGAAAGCCGACTGATCTGCACCAGATACCGTTTCCTGAGACTGCCCGGTATGTGGACCGGGTAACTAGAACCCACAAGCTCTACCGTAGGGCCTACGAATCGCGATGGCCCGGCGATGACGCTCCGTGTGTGCTATAATCACACTATAATGGGAATTGTCCGGGGGGCGATTATGCAGATGAACACTCCAGGCAAGGTCGCTAGTCTTTCGCAGGTCAAGGAGTTCTCAATAGACCCGGCCAGACGGCTATTCTCGGCGACTCACGACGAGATCATCGACGGCTATACCACGGACCTATATTTCGTGAAAACCCGGCAGATTCTGGACTCGATGGGGCTTGCCGATGCTCAGGTAGCAGCGGAGATATTCCCGAGGAGGCGCGGTGTGCTGGCGGGGATCGAGGAGTGCATGAATCTCCTACAGGATACGGATGTTGAGGTGTGGGCGATGCCCGAAGGGGCGCCCTTTGACGCCAAGCAGACTGTCATGCGGATCCGGGGCAAGTACTCTGAGTTCGGGATATACGAAACCGCTATCCTCGGCATACTCGCCAGCTCAAGCGCGTGGGCCACTGCGGCTCGCGATATCCGCAACGCTGCGGGCGCTCGTTCTTTCATATGCTTCGGGGCGCGACACCTTCATCCGGCGGTTGCCCCGGTGATGGAGCGCGCCGCAATCATCGGCGGCGCCGATGGCGCCAGCTGCATACTCGGCGCCAAGCTCGCCGGGGCGGAGCCCAGGGGAACGGTGCCCCATGCAGTCTTCCTTGTTGCCGGCGACACTGTGGCCGTTGCCAAGGTATACGATCGCGAGATGCCCCCGGGGGATGCCCGGATCATCTTGGTCGACACGTTCAAAGATGAAGCCGAGGAGTCACTGCGCGTGGCGGAGGAGCTGCGCGAGAGGTTGCATGGGATCAGGTTGGATACCCCGGGAGAGCGCGGCGGCGTAACAACGGACCTGGTGCGCGAGGTGCGCGCCCGTCTGGATCAGGCCGGTTTCAGCCACGTCAAGATATTCGTCTCCGGTGGCGTTACTCCCGAGCGCATTGTGGAGCTCGCGGCCGCGGGCGCGGATTCCTTCGGCGTTGGCAGCTACATCTCCGGCGCGTCTCCAATAGACATGACTATGGACATCAAAGAAGTGGAGGGCAAGCCCGTAGCCAAGCGGGGAAGGATTCCGGGCATCGTCGACAATCCCCGGCTGACGAAGATAAAGTAGACCATCGGGTTCGGGGCGGTTTGGGAATGCCGTTTTGGCCGCGCGTTTTGCTTGACACGCACTTGCCGGGATAGTAGTATTGCTTATGGACAGCGCTACGCGCTGTTTGGCGTGTGCCCGGGTGGCGGAATTGGCAGACGCGCA
>CAYYHF010000346.1:0-2615 GCA_964471415.1 uncultured Clostridia bacterium
AAGATGTTGTCGGCGCTGTCATCACGTTCCAGGATGCCCAAAGAATTCAGCAGACCGAGAAAGAGGTCCGCCGCAAGCTCTATCTCAGAGGGCACGTAGCCCGGCACACATTCGCGGATATCGTCACCGAAAGCAGCAGCATGGAACGGATGATTGCCCGGGCGAGGAGGTTCGCCGCCACGGACTCCACCGTGTTGATCATAGGCGAGACCGGCACGGGCAAAGAGCTCGTTGCCCAAGGAATACACAACGCTAGTACTAGGAGGAAGGGTCCGTTCGTCGCCGTGAACTGCGCTGCGCTCCCTGAGAGCATACTCGAGAGCGAACTGTTCGGCTATGAAGAGGGGGCCTTCACGGGATCTCGTAAGAGAGGAAAGCCCGGGCTATTCGAGCTCGCGCATGGCGGTTCGATATTCCTAGACGAGATCGGCGACATGCCCCTGTCGATGCAGGCCAGGCTTCTGCGAGTGCTCGAACAGAGGGAAGTCATGAGGCTCGGCGGGGAGCAGGTCATACCTGTGGATATCAGAGTCATAGCGGCGACACACAGGGATCTGAGGAGGGCGGTCAAAGAAGACACATTCAGGTCAGACCTTTACTATCGGCTCGACGTACTGAACGTGTCCATCCCGCCCTTGCGCGAACGCAAGGAGGACATCGCAGCGCTTGCCAAGTATTTCATGGAGTCGATTTCAACGAACGCGGGAGTCGTTCCCAAACAACTTACGCCTGCAGCCCTCGAGGTCCTGCCAAGCTACGATTGGCCCGGCAATGTGAGGGAGCTGAAGAATGTGTGTGAACGCCTAGCTGTTGGCGTTGAGCACGATCACATAGACTCTCACGATGTATCCAGCATTATCGGGCAGAACCCGAACGGCGAATGCATACGTGGCGGCCGCGAAGTAGAAAATGTGATCACTGTGTCCATCAGTGGCGGGATGCGCTGCATTGAAGAGGAGATCATGCGTCAGGTTCTCGAGAGGGTAGACGGCGACAGAAGTGAGGCGGCAAGGTTGCTCGGGGTGAGCAGAACGACTCTCTGGCGCAGACTTGCGGACTCTCAGTAGACCGAGTTGTTGACGCATGGACTGTTGCATCTCATGATGCAATTTGGAACACATGCTCCGGCAATGATCCGGGGCATGTGTTTCTCTTGGCCCTGCCCGTTCCCTTCTGACCAACGAAGCCGCTGCTCTGACCAGCGGAGGTAAGTCTTCGCTGGTATTGGCATGTTACTTGCTTCATCGTTATGGGCGAGATCTTGTCGTAGCATCGCTGCTTTCGCCCGATTGGGGCCGGGAGGAGGGTGAGTGGTCAGGACTGAACCCCAAGAAGGGATTCCGGCCTGGCCGGGTTATTGAAGAAGATCAGTCGACTAGGAATCATTGCAGATGATCTGACGGGAGCCAATGATACGGGCGCCCAGTTCGCCAGGCATGGGCTGGCGACTGTTGTGAGCCTCGACGCTGTAGGTGACGAATGCCTGTTCAGGGCCGCCGATGTAATCGTAGTCAACACCGATTCGAGATGGAGTACGCCTGACGCTGCCTACAGCCGTGCGGCCACAGCAGCTGAGTTCTTGAAGGCAGCGGGTGTTCAACACGTGTACAAGAAGGTGGACTCGACACTCAGGGGCAACATCGGCACTGAGATCGACGCAGTCATGGACGTGTACGATCGCAAAGTGGCTTTCGTTGCGCCGGCATTCCCGGCGAATGGCCGGATCACCGTCAATGGGCGCCAACTCCTGCGCGATAAGCCCCTAAGCGAGACTGAGGTGGCTGCAGATCCGCTGTCCCCCGTCACTGAATCCCATGTTCCTACGCTTCTGGCTTCGCAGAGCAGAAGATGCATTGGCCACGTCAGTATGGACACGGTGTCAATGGGAGCAAGTGCGTTGCGCAACGCTTTCGACTCCATGGTATCGCTGGGCAAGGAGATAATCGTCGTCGATGCTGTGACCGACGAGGACCTGTGCAACATGTCCCAGGCCATCTCAACGCTGGACTATGCCTTCTTGGCAGTAGGCTCTGCCGGGCTTGCAGCCGAGCTGCCCGTGTCTTTGACCCTGGCGCCGCATGTGAGCGAGACCGTACGGCGCAACGCGCGCAGTCGCGTTGTCGTGGTCAATGGATCGATGAGCTCTGTTGCCCGAGACCAGGTGGAGCATACGAGCCGATCGCTGAACCTGGAGATCATCAGAATAGATGTTGATTCCATTCTTGGCCGGCAGGATCCCGACGGGAGCGGCATGCAGCAATACGTGCAGCAGGCCTTGGCGCGGCTTGAGGATGGCTACGATATAGCATTGTGCCTGCGTTCCGGCGCAACCTCCGGGCAAGTCGCGACATCCGATGAGGAGTCGGACACCGAACGAACAGAGTCCAGTCGCAGGATTGCGCGTTATCTGGGTTCTGCTGTGTGTGAAATACTTCGATCGCAGAGTCCGCTCGGCTTGGTACTCACTGGAGGCGACACTGCCCTAGCAGTATGCAGCAGCCTGGAAGCCTGCGGAATTGCCTTGAGCGGCGAGATAATGCCGGGAGTGCCGGTCGGTCATCTCATCGATGGTCTCGAGCCGGTCGCGCATCGCCGAGTACTCCGCGATGTCGACG
>CAYYHF010000347.1:0-2603 GCA_964471415.1 uncultured Clostridia bacterium
CCTGTGACCCCCTGCGTGTAAAGCAGGTGCTCTCCCGGCTGAGCTATTCGCCCTTAGCGCTTTTTCATTATAGCGTACGCCTCTGCTCCGCGCAAGTGTTGGTTTTCAGCTTCGCATCGGCCCTTCGCCTATCCACTTCTGAGCCTATCCGGGATAGCCAATCGCGCGTAGGCGAACAGGTATTCCTGGGCGTACCCAGCCAGATCGCCGAACTTATGCGCAGCCCACTCCCGGATCCTGCGATGGGACACTTTCTCGCCGCCGAAGTAAAGATGCCGCACTGCACGCTCTATCCACACATCCACCGGGAAAGCCTCGAACTTGCCCATGGAGAAAAGCAATACGCAGTCAGCAACCTTCTCGCCCACTCCCCTGAGCTGAATCAGCTCTTGCTTTGCGGCATGGTAGTCCATAGCCGCTAAAGCGTCCAGATCCAGCTCGCCTCGACCCACTCTGCGTGCAGCCTCACATATCGACCTGGACCTGAAGCCGGCTCTACACGCCAGCACATCAGCTTCGGACGCGCACACAAGATCGTTGGGGCCAGGGAAGGAATACCGAGACGAACCGTCTATGGGCTCGCCCCATGCACGAGCCAGATTCTCCACCACTCGAGATATCTGAGCGATGCTGTTGTTGGCCGAAATAATGTAGGATATCAGGCACTCCCACGGGTCCTGCGCAACCACTCGCAGCCCGCGAGCGCAGTCTACAGCGGCGGCCATGGTGGGGTCGATCCCCGCGATGCGCGCCTCCGTCAACGCATGCGACCGGCGAAGACGAAAGTAGTCTACGACGATGTCAACTGTCTCTTCATCTGCGGGCGGGTGCACGATAAGTTCAGCGCCCGTCTGCTCCAGGCAAAGAAATTTCCCGCCCACCACGCCCTCCTCCAGCTGCCTTCTATCTCCCGCCCGAACCCACCGGAAGGCCTGTCCGCACTGGCACGTTGTATGCAGATCAAAACTATCGAAACCCCTTATGAAACAGGAGCCGTCCTTCCACGATATAGCAAGCCTGCGAGGGTCGTTCGCATCCTCGTTCCGCCGCTCGTCTGGTCGTCTATCCATACGCTATTCTTTGCCGCCAGCCATCGATTTGAGCATCTGCTCCAGCTGCCGCTGGAGCTTATCATAGCCGGCCAGGTCGCCCTCGCGCAACCGCTCCTGCGCCCGGCGGTAAAGATCAAGCGCCGCCCCTGCCGAAGGGCCGTCCTGCCGGTCCTGCGCTGCAGAGTCCTGCCCGGGGACCTCGCCCGCCCCGGCCTCAGTCTGCCCAGGCACAGACGTGCCCGTGCTCTTGCGCCATCCGGTCAACGCCTCAAGCGCGCTGGGCAGGTCGGGCCCGATTTCGACTCTGGTACCGTCCGACACGATCACGCGTTTCAGCTGCGGCAGCTGGCTGGCCTGGGCCGCCAAAAACAGCGGTTCCACATAGAGTATGCTTCCGTCAATCGGGTAGACAAGCAGGTTGCCCCGTATCACTGTAGACCCGCTCTGATTCCAAAGCGACAGCATTTTCGATATCTCGGCGTCTTGATCGATCTGCGACTCGATCTGCATCGGCCCGAACACGATGTGCTGCTTGCCGAAGTTGAACGCGACCATCCGCCCGTACTCGTCCACGTCAGAGCTCACTGCCAACCAGGCAACCATGTTGTCCTTGCGGGAAGGGGTGAACGGCGTGAACAGAACGAAGCTGACCCCCTGCTCGCCCGGGAGCTGCATGTTGACGTAGTATGGACTTACCTCTTGCTCCCTGCCCTTGTATATCTCCCGCGGCAGGCCCCACAGGTCTTCCCTGTTGTAGAACACCTCGGGGTCAGTCATGTGGTACACCGCATACATCCTGGCTTGTATCTTAAACAGATCCTCAGGATACCGCATGTGCGCCGTAACTGACTCGGGCATATCGCTCGCAGGTTTGAACAACCCGGGGAACACTCGAGCATACGTTGCGGCCAACGGATCCTCGGGGTCGACGATGTAGAAGTTGACCTCGCCGGTATATGCGTCCACAGTCGCCTTGACCGAATTCCTGATGTAGTTGAGGTGATCGCCGAAGCGTTCGGCATACGGATACGCGGTCGATGTAGTCATTGCGTCAACCAGCCACATCAGCTTGCCATCGGCGATGAACGCGTAGGGATCGCCATCGTACTGCAAAAACGGAGCGATTCTGCGCACACGCTCGCGTATATCGCGGGCAAACAGCATGCGACTGTCTGGCGTGATATCGCGCGAGAAGATTATCTTGGAATCATTGAACCTAGTAGCAAAGAGCAATCGGCGCAGTAGATACCCCATACGTATGCCGGTGTGGGCCTCATATCTCGAATACTCATTGGAATCGCCCACAGGGTAATCGAATTCGTCGGTCTTTGTGTTCACGATCACCCAGTCGCGTGTGAGCTCTCCGAAGTATATCTGAGGACGGTCAAGCCGCATGTCGTTGGGCGAGCGCGGCGGAATATCGCCCACCAAGAATGTGGGAAGTCCATCCGGGCTCAGCTCGTTGACGGGGCTCGCGCACACGCCGTAGCCGTGTGTGTACTTGAGCCGAGTGTTCACCCAAGTCTGGGCCTGTCGGGGCAGGCGATCCAC
>CAYYHF010000348.1:0-2595 GCA_964471415.1 uncultured Clostridia bacterium
ACGGGATCGGCGGCGGCATTCCAGGCGGCAGATCCTTCAAAATGGCGCAGACCGGCGGGACGGCCGGCGGATGCCTGGCCGAGGCGCATCTGGATATGCCCATGGACTACGAGAGCATGCAGTCGGCAGGTTCGGCCCTAGGCTCCGGGGCGCTTCTCATCATCGACGACAGCCATTGCATAGTGGACGTTGCCCTTTCCTTGCTGCGTTTCTTCGCGCACGAGTCGTGCGGGCAATGCACTCCGTGTCGCGAGGGTACTACGAGGCTGGTGCAGATCTTCGACAAGCTGAGCCGGTTCTGCGCTGCTCAGGCCGATCTGGACTTGGCCATTGAGCTTGCCGCGGTGATGCAGAGGTCATCGCTGTGCGCTCTGGGCCAGTCGGTTCTGGTGCCGCTGGGCACGATCATGGAGCATTTCGAGGGCGAAATCCAGGCGCACCTACACGGAAGGTGCTCGGTGGGAGTCTGCCCTGGCGCGCGCGACTGTAAGGAGCCAACGGCGACAGCGGCATCCCAGGCTCCATCGTCAGCTGAAAGGAGGCCGACAGAGAGTGTCTGACGTCACATTGACCATAGACGGGCGGACGGTGCGTGCCGCGGAGGGATCGACCATTCTCGAGGCGGCCCGCGGCGCTGGGATACATATACCCACATTATGCTGGCACGAGGACCTGGGCACTCCATCGGCATGTCGCGTTTGTGTGGTGGAGATCGCAGGCATGCGCACGCTTCAGCCTGCGTGTTCTCACCCGGTGCGTCAGGGCATAGTGGTGCTCACGAATTCTCCCGTTGTGCGAGAGGCCAGGAGGATGACGGTGGAGTTGCTCTTGGCCCACCATCCCGACGATTGCCTTTCATGCGCCCGGAACCTCCGGTGCGAGCTGCAGCAACTGGCTTCGGATCTGGGGATCAGACAGATCAGGTTCGAGCGGGTCAGACGCGGGTTGCCCCGAGACGAGTCGTCTCCGTCCATAGTTCGCGATCCCGACAAGTGCATTAGCTGTCGGCGGTGTGTGGAAGCCTGCGAGAAGGTTCAGGGGGTCGCGGTGCTATCAATGGTGAACCGCGGATTCGATACGCTGGTGATGCCGGCGTATGAGGCTGGGCTGATGGATGCGACTTGCGTGATGTGCGGCCAGTGCACCTTGGCCTGTCCCACCGGGGCCATCACTGAACACGATGACACGGCGCGTGTGTGGGAGGCTCTGTATGACCCGTCCAAACATGTAGTGGTGCAGACCGCTCCGGCCATCCGGGTTTCTCTCGGCGAGGAATTGGGCCTACCGGCGGGCTCGGTGGTTACGGGCAAGATGGCGGCCGCGCTCAGGCGCCTCGGTTTCGACTGCGTCTTCGACACGGATTTCGCTGCGGACGTCACCATAATGGAGGAAGGACACGAGCTCCTGCAGCGTCTGGGAAGCGGCGGCACGCTTCCCATGATCACTTCGTGCAGCCCCGGATGGATAAAGTTTATCGAGCATTTCTACCCTGAACTTCTTCCGCACGTGTCGACGTGCAAGTCCCCTCAGCAGATGTTTGGGGCTCTCGCCAAGACCTACTATGCCAAGAAGGCAGGGATCGATCCGGCGCAGATGTTCGTAGTATCTATCATGCCGTGCACAGCCAAGAAGTTCGAGGTGCAGCGGCCGGAGATGAATGCCAGCGGGTACAGGGACGTGGACGTGGCCCTCACCACGCGTGAGCTGGGCCGGATGCTCCGAGAGGCGGGCATCGACTTGGACGGCCTGCCTGAAGAGAGCTTTGACGATCCGCTCGGCATATCCAGCGGCGCCGCGGCCATTTTCGGCGCCACAGGCGGAGTGATGGAGGCGGCCCTGCGCACGGTCTACGAAGTGGTGACCGGCAGAGAATTGCCCCCCGAGAACCTAGAGTTCCATGATGTCAGGGGACTTGAGGGAGTCAAGGAGACCACAGTCACTCTCGATGGGAACTGCGCGAATGTTGCAGTTGCGCATGGGCTGGCCAATGCCCGGCGGGTGCTGGATCGGATTAAGTCCGGCCAGGCACCATGGCAGTTTGTGGAGATAATGTGTTGCCCCGGCGGCTGCGTGGGCGGAGGCGGACAGCCTATCGGTACCGTAACGAGCACTCGAGCCGAGCGCGGCGGCGCACTGTATGCTGCCGACCGCGACATGGAACTGCGCTCGTCCCACAAGAACCCGGCTGTGATCACTCTCTACGAGGAGTACTTGGAGCGTCCTTTGTCGAAGCGTTCGCACGAGCTGCTGCATACCCACTACACGCCCAGGCGGTAGGAGGTCGCGGCATCGTCATCAGCGCATAAGGGCTGCATCAGGGCAGAAGGCCCTTTCCCGCACATCGGGAGAGCCGGCTTTCTGCCCTTATTGGGAGTCAAGTTGCGAGATCAACACAACCGGCTGTATCAACTAGCTGTTAAGCTGTAGTATTGTTGCACTGGCGCAGTGCGTGTTATACAATATTATCAGTTTTGACTGACTCGCGTCGAACTCTCGGTCAGGCGGCAATCCGCTGCGCCGGAGGGTTCGATGTTGTACTGAGGAGTGAGGTGCATGCCCAGAGGGTCGTTCCGAGGAGGTATCCATCCTCCGGAG
>CAYYHF010000349.1:0-2593 GCA_964471415.1 uncultured Clostridia bacterium
CTCGATGTCTGGGCTGTCCCCCGACTCTGCGACGACGTGGTCGATGCCTGCAATGCCCTCGCGGCGGCTATCAAGGTCTTCCTACTAACATCGCTCGAACACGGCTATCGCGTACCGCGCGAGCTTCTGGTTAAGGAGCTCGTTGAGGAGACACGTACGCCTTGGTGGACTATTGGCGGATGCTTGGAGAGTGAGCTGCCCAATGCGACTCAGTTGTTTATCTATGCTCGGCCAGAGTCTCGTGACCGAATGAAGATCCTGTGGTCGGCTGTACAGTCCGCTGCTCTGGCAGAGTCGTTCGCTCCGGGCCATGCCCGCTACTTCCTATCGCTTCACGGAAGCAAGTCTTGGCCCGGCTTGGCCGTATTCGACGGAACCCGGCTGAAGCATCTGCGAGAATCGGGAGCGAAGGAAGTACACGAGTACACAGCTGCATTTGCGGATCCCGGCTTCTTCTACATATCCAAACTGCCTCTTCCACGATTGCTGGGATGGTTCGACACGTTGTTTGGGAGCTTTCGCCTTCACTGGCCTCTAGTCCGGCGACAGATACGCGAGATCTTTCAGTACCCCGTCACCATCGCGTGGGACGCGCGCATGCATCGAAATGGCTGGGGTTACGTCCTCAACGGTGCTGTCGTAATGCCAGAATTGACGAAGGAGTCTGCGGCCTCGATTATCCGAGCCAACAGACGTTGCATCATCCGAAATGCTGCAAGAGCCGCACGCTCATCCATGTCGGCGTTCCAACTCGTTCGGTACCTGCCACTCGGCTACGCTCGCGTCTGCGTTTTCTCAGACGACTTCCGGTGCCGGCGTCTTGACAGCTTTGGGCTTGGACCGGAGCTTGTCTGCACGGTCCAGTTGCAGAGGATTCGTCGTATCAAGTCGCCAGATATCATTGGGTCTACAGTGGAGATCTCCGGCAACTGGCGCATCGCCTGGAATGCCGCATCGATCAGGTCTGGCGGGCGTATTGCGGGCACCATGGGGAAGGTGCCTGGCTAGCAAGCGGACCGCCTGACTCGCTATGCTTGCAGGTTGTCTGCCAGCAATCAGCCGCGCAGGGGGTGATGCTATCATGGGCGATTGGCTGCCGGAGGAAGTCGTGGCCTTCTTCGCTGCCAGCCCCATCGGCCCGCAATTTGAGGTTGGGCGCGTGGCCAGTGACGTGGACCACCCGATCTCACACATGCTGAATCAAGCGCTTGCATGTGTTCCGGAGGACTCGTTGACAGCAGTTCTTGCGGACGACGGTTTTCTGAGTCAGTGTGGGCGTCTAGGCGAAGATGAGCGGTTATCGTTCGCGCGGGAGGAGGCGGTAGTCAAGGAGCTGTTCCTGCGTATCCATCGGTGCAGGCGAGCTTATCTGCTGTCGCAGTCTTGCGTTGACCGCCCGCCGCCATACGATGAGCCTGAGCTGTCTGACGTTATCGTGTCGGAGGATCGCCTCGTTCGACTGTCTGAGTTTGATGTACAGGAGGGCACCCTCATTCGCAACGGACGTGCCTATACGATACTACCGCCTACTCCATCCCCCAATTCGTCATACTGGATCACCCGAGCCCTACATGATGCAGGACTAGGAGATGCGGCATGGGTCAGACTCGATCCGCTTATTCGAGGGCCAGCCGATCAGTTTCCTCTGGCATCCTACAGAATGCTTTGGTGGGGTCCACCATTGCTGTGGAAGGACATTGAAGGCATCCGTAGCGACATATTCGGTCGGTGGGTTCCGGGTCTGCTCAGTAATCACAGCGAGTTCACTGACTATGCCTGGGTTCCCAGACGAGACGAATTGCATCTGTTCTTGGAGGAGATGCCGAAGCTCAGCGACCTGGAGGTAACTGGGTCCAGGTACTTTCACGTCATCTTCTCCACTCGTGCAAAACGCGTCATCCATCTTGATGGTGCTACCAGGATTTACGGGGACGATGATTGGGCTCACCGTACGAGTCTTCATGTCCACAGGACTGGCAAGGTTGGATTCAGGGCCAAGGTGTTTCGTGTGGATACACCAATGAAGCCGGACTCCGTATCGAGCCTTGGAGGAACCTACTTCGTTTGGAACTACGATGTTGCGCACTTCTTCAATCCATCGGTACCTGAGTGGCTCCTGGGGGGCAGCGCCTAATGGGCGCTCAAGCAGACCGGTTGCTCATCGCAACAGCGGGTTCCAGGCCATTCCCAGCAGAAAGGGGTTTCTAGTGGTAGATAGCGGTCGCCAGGCTGCAGCGCATCACTTGGAGTGGATACTGGAGGGCAAAGCATGCGCGACGATTTTCGATCAGGCGTAAAGGAGGAGCTAGCAAAGCGAGTCGGTTATCGATGCTCCAGCCCGGGTTGCCGTCAGCCAACGGGCGATCCTCAGTCCGACAGGTTAGGAGCAGTGAACGTGGGTGTTGCAGCCCACATCACCGCCGCCTCCGAAGGCGGACCGCGATACGATCCGGCTGTCTCCTCGGAATAACGCACAGCGCCGGAGAACGGCATTTGGCTTTGCCAGACCTGTGTCCGTTTGGCAAGTAGAAAGTGCATAGTACGGCGGCCAGAATGTGCAGAGGCTAACCGCCGCGCCCGGGGGTTGGGGCTT
>CAYYHF010000350.1:0-2588 GCA_964471415.1 uncultured Clostridia bacterium
CGGGATATTCACCATGGTCATGCAGGAGTTCGGAGTCGATGAGGTCCGAACCATAGCTAACCGCGCATTCATGCGCCCTGGGCCCACTTCGTACTCGTTCCATGGGCGCGACATCTTCACACCTACGGCGGCTAATCTGGCAGCGGGCCGCAAGTTCGCCGAGATCGGACCCCAGGCGGACAAAGTCGTTGTGCTCGACATCAAGCCGGCGCGAGTCGTGAACGGAAAGGCGTACGGGGAGATCGTGCTGGTGGACCAGTATGGGAACATGCAGGCCAATATCGGTCGTGAACTTCTGGCCGACCTGGGGCTGAAGTATGGCGACACAGCATTGGTGACTGTGGGCGGCAAGACGATTCCAAGCGAGTTCGTGAATACATACGGCGATGTTCCCGAAGGCGATCATCTTGTGTTCATCGCCAGTACGGACTGGGTAGAGATCTCTATCAACATGGATGACGCCAAGGCTGCCTTCGGGGCGCAGATCGGGTCTCCTGTCGTGATTGAGAAGGCCAGGTAGACGTTGGGGCGATGCGGGCCGGGCAGAGGTCGTTTCGTGCCCCTGGCTGGCTTGTGACATCGGGCAGGAAACGGCCCCATGCAATGAGCTGAAGAGAGGTTTCACAGAAGACGAGGGGCGGGATGGGCCCGCCCCTTTGGCGCCCATGGAGCCTATCTGCCCACCTGGATCTGATCGATAGCCACGGCAGCAGGCCCGCCCTCTGCACGGGGGTGTGAGAAGACCTGCAGATACACCGGCGTTCCTTGTCATACGTGACTGTAGTGCCGTTGTTGAGGACTATGGTCATTGGAGCGCCGCAGGCTATGGAGAGAGGAAAGGACGCGAGCGTCAGCGCGAGAATGCAGAGAGCAAGAATCCGCTTCATAGAATCGCCTCCTTGAGCTGTGGCACACGTGGCGAGACTGATGAGCGATGATTCTGCAGACCCGCGCCCTTTCCTTCGAACATCGCGACCGCGATGCCGGAAAATCTCGGACGGCCGCCGATCAGGCGGTATTCGCTTTACTGCTTTCCGGTGACCGAGCACCCGTCGAACTGGACATACGGAAGCTTCATGTCGGCTATCTCGACACACTCGCGCGATACGCCGGTCACCTGCCGGAGCAGGTCATAGATATTCCCGGCGATCATCGCTTCCCGAACGGGGCAGACGATCTTGCCGGCCTCGATGTAGTAACCGCCCTTGACTACGCCGGAGAAATCCCCGCTTACCTCGTCCAGGTTTCCGGAGAACCTGTTCACGATGAGCCCCTTCGAGCATGCGGCTATCATCTCGTCGAGGGAGCGTTCGCCCGGCGCGATGCCGAGGTTGGTCGGACCGATAGACGGCGTGTTCTGATCGGTCCCTGCGGCGCGTCCGTTTGAGGAGACTCCGTCTTTACGGGCGGTGTAGCAGTTGTGGAGGTAGTGATTGAGCACGCCGTCTTTCACGAGCTCGAGACGGCGCGCCGGCACGCCCTCCCTGTCGAAGGCGGTTGAGCCGGCTCCTCCGGGTATCGATGGATCGTCGATGACCGAGAGCAGCGGCGACAGGATCTGAGATCCGAGCATTCCCTTCCACCTGGACCTGCCGGTCTGGACATTCTCTGCATCGGACGAGAAGGTGATAGGGGGGACGATCAGATCTATCCCTGCGTATGGAGCTACGATCACGGCGCCTTTGAAACTGGGTATGGTCGTCGCCCCCAGGGTGGCGACGACCTTCTCGCCCAAGCGGCGTCCCAGAGCGGCTGGGTCCATGCCGAGCATCCGGCTCGACGCGCCGACTTCCATGTCGAAGGATGACACGGTTTCGCCATCGCGGGCGAACGCCATGGCCTCGCACACGAATAGGCTACGTCTCTCGGAGAGGCGGACTCCACGGGAGCTTACGATGGCCTTTTCCGATGCCTCTATGGTGTACATCGCTGAGTCCAGAGTCACTCTCGGGTCGGCGCCTCGTGCCGCCTCCAGCATGAGACGGCCCTGATCGAGCGCGTCTCGGAGGGTAAGCTCCTCAGCCGACTGATCGTAGATACCGGGCACCGGCTCGGTGGGCGCGGGATCGGGGAGGGAGTGGTTTGCGTCTTCGGGCGATGCCTGGGCTATGGCGATGGCGGCAGAAAGCGCATTCTCGAGCGACTCCGAGGTGAGAAGGTTCGTAGCCGCGAAACCCAGCCTGGCGCCATTCGATCCGCCCAGTAGCACCCGTATCCCCACGCCCTCGTACGTGTCGCCCTTGGGAACCTGGAGGTCGTTCTTCTCGAACATGGCCTCGAGTTTCCTGACCTTTCTGTAGAACACTTCCGCATCGGTTGCGCCCTGGGCTAGAGCGCGCCGGACTAGATCATCGCACAGATCGAGATGCATCGAGCCATTCCCTCCTCTACTCATGGCGACCTCCGACAGTGACCCGGCAGCGCAGGTAGGGGCCTCCGGCGTCCACCTTGGCCGGTTGCCACTTACCACAATGGCCAGCGCCAAGGCTGCAGACGAAGTCAGACGAGACTGCGTCCACGCTTTGCAGTACTTCGAAGGCCTGCCCTGAGATGGTTATGCCTTTGACCAGCTCTCCGAGCTTGCCGTG
>CAYYHF010000351.1:0-2588 GCA_964471415.1 uncultured Clostridia bacterium
TGGTCCCCGAGGTCGCTCTGCCTCCCCGATCAGTCACGATGGCGCAGCCCCGCCTCTGATGCTCGCACTCCATTGGCGCAACGGGTCCGGCCCTGAGTTCATCGAGCGTTTCAGGCCCGCAGCAGACGATCTGGGATTTCTGCTTGCTTCGGTTCAGTCGTCGCAGATGTGTGCCAAGGACGAGTATTGCTGGGACGACCCGGTCGCCGGCGAGGCCGAAGTCGCTACAGCTCTGGCCAGCCTGCGCGCCTCGCATCGATTCGACGCCGACAGGGTGGTACTTGCCGGCGCGTCGCAAGGTGGAAGACTCGCGATCACTATGTCTCTGGCGGCGCCCACGCGCGGGTTCATCGCAGTAGTCCCCGCTGTTCGCAATACCGAGGTATTCGGCCCTAACATCAAGTTCGCGGCGGAGCGCGGTGCGAAAGGGTACATTATCACCGGCGAGCGAGACCACTTCCTCGCCGGTGCAAAGGATCTTCAGCGCTTTCTGGACAGCGGCGGAGTTCCCTGCTGCATGGAGGTGGTGGCGGGAATGCCGCATACCTTCCCTGAGGACTTTCCAGAGCGCCTGGCGCGCGCCGCGCGTTTCGTCATGGACTAAAGCGGGGGCGACGATATGGTCAGATGGCTTTCGGCATGGATGAACCCAGGCGCGGGCATTGCAGCATACCTCGTTGCGGCGCTCGCGGTGTTAATGGCGGCGGCTGATTCCGCGATTGCTGGCGAGTTGAGCTAGCGGCCAGCCTTGCGGCAACGTTCTCCCTCAAGCCGCAGTGATGGTGGAGGCCGTATTCGGCCTAGGGTGCCCCTGGGCGACACAGCAATATCGCAGGCGCCTGTCCATCGTCGGCTCGATCTCAAACAAGGTAATCACTCCGATACACTCCTTCTGCGCGGCGAGAACCTGCACATAGGCGGAATCCTCCCGTCTGCCGGGCCCGTCCGGCGCGAAGACCTCGAACATGCCCATGCCGTCAGATGCCGCTTGGCGAGCACGGGATGCCTGAGGGCGCGTTCTCACACACGCCCTCAGGTTCCGCCTTCCGCCTACGCCTTCGTCACGGGCACCTGGATTTCCGTCACGAATTGCGTCGGGTCATCGGTATCGCCCGGGCTACGCAGGTAGTTCTCGCGGACCGGGCCAGCCACTCGGTAGCCGTTAGGTTCCAGCCATGCCATCACAGCGTTGTACGCCTCGCCGATTCCTTCGTATGAGCCCTGATGCACAGTACAGGCCATCTGGCCGCCTGGCAGTTCCCTGGACTGAACCGGCCCACCATCCGGCAGCATTCCTTCGATAGGAATCGCCGCCTCCACATCCACGTCTTCCTCCCTGAACTCTGGGTCATGGTAGATAGCCACGGTGGGGCCGGTGAGCTTCACCTTGCCCCAAATGGCGCCGAAGAGCTGGCCAAAGAGCGTGTTGAGTTGTCCGTAATTGGGCAGAGTCTTCCTTATTGCCGCCACGTTCTGAGCGGGCAGATTCTTCAGAGCTACTTCATACATGGGAAACTCGTCCTCCCTCTCGATCTGCCTCAGCCTGGCTTCGACGCGTGCAAGCTGCGCACGGGCCTCGCCTATGCGGCCCTGGACCTCGGCCTGTTTGAGTCGGAGCATACCTCGGAGTTCCTCGCTAGACACTTCCTTGTTGAGAAGCACTCCGATCTGTTCCAGGGATAGGCCCAAGTCCTTCAGTGCAAGAATCCGGTTGAGACGGGGCAGCTGTTCAGCAGTGTAGTAGCGGTACCCCGTGAAACCGTGCACGCGCGAAGGTTTGAGTAACCCGAGTTCATCGTAGTAGCGCAAGGTCTTCACAGAAACCAGGCTGAGTCTGGAGAAATCGCCGATCTTGAGCATCCTGACTTCCTCCCAGGCGCCTCGTAGGAACAACGTAACCGCGATCGCATTCTGAGCATATACCCTCCCGTTATGGGAGAGTCAAGCGCGAAGGTTCCAGACGTTCTTTCGGCAACACTGCAGATGGAGCGGTTCTATCTGGCTGGAGGCACAGGGATGAGTTTGACGGGATCCTGCAGGGACTCACAGGGATCCGTCAAAGTCCTATTTCGGGGTCGGCCCAGGATGGGCAGAGTGCAGCGGCTCATCTTCAGAGACTCCGTCCGCGAATGCCCGCAACGGATGTATACGGCTGTACGCTGGCAGTTTGCTGTCAACAGCGGGTTTAGCCGGCCTTTAGGATTCGCCGGTTTTCACAACGCTTTGGTCTCTATGTGTCGCGAATCGCACCAATGGTTGATGCATAGGAGGGCGTATGGTCGCATAGACCGCCGATGGCCCGGAAATCGGAAGACTGCGGCGGCAGGCGCCCAGGTTTTGAGGTTCGAAAATGGGAGGTATCGTCAAGTTATGCCGTGTTGTGTCGACGCTAGAGGGATTTGATGGTATGCGGACTCCGTCCGGTTCGTTCGATGGGTCTATACGCACGACTATGCATCAACCATTGTCGGGAAACCTGGCATATAGGCGAAAACCCGCCGCGAAATCCGACAGATAGCTGTTCGCGCATCGCCTGCCTTTCGGGGGAAGAGCTTTGACGGGGCCCCGCAGGGACCCAACAGGTGCGT
>CAYYHF010000352.1:0-2585 GCA_964471415.1 uncultured Clostridia bacterium
CTCTCCAAGCGTTGATCAGCGCTCCCAGCACCTATATCACCTCCGCGGAGCCTCCCGCTGCCTTAATCTTTGAGACGGCGCTATCGCTGAACTTGTGGGCCCGGACGGTTAAGGCCTTAGTTATCTCGCCGTCCCCTAGCACCTTCACGCGTAGCCCATACCCTCTGATGAGGCCTTTCTCCTTGAGTTCCTCGCCTGCAACCTCATCGCCGGATTCGAACACGCGGTCAAGATCGCCCACGTTCACTACAGCGTACTCCACCCTGAACTTGTTATTGAAACCCCGCTTCGGCAGGCGCCTGTGGATGGGGGTCTGCCCGCCCTCGAACCCGGGGCCCTTGCCTCCTCCGGACCGTGCGAGCTGGCCCTTACTGCCGCGGCCTGCAGTCTTTCCGTGACCGGAGCCCGTACCGCGGCCGACTCTCTTCATTTCCTTCTTGGCGCCGAACGGGGGGCGCAAATCGTGCAGTCTCATCGGTGCACCCCTCTCAGTCTATCTCCCGGACCTCTACGAGGTGGCGCACTTTGTGCACCATTCCCCGTATCACCGGGTTGTCATCATGCTCGACCGTCTGGCCTAGCTTGCGGAGGCCCAGAGACCGGACTGTGGCCCTCTGGTCTTCCGGTTCGCCGATGGCGCTCTTCCTCCATGTGATGACAAGTTTCTTAGCCATCCGAACCCCCTCCTACTTCGCTAGCTCCTCGGCCGACTTGCCGCGTATCTGCGCTACCTTATCCAAAGTGCGCATAGACTTAAGGCCCTCCATGGTGGCGTTGACCACATTCAGAGGGTTATCGGATCCAAGAGACTTGGTCAGGATATCTCGATACCCCGCAAGCTCCAAAACGGCCCTGACAGGCCCTCCGGCTATAACTCCAGTTCCAGGGCCCGCGGGCTTAAGCATAACACATCCGGCGCCGAATGTCGCGGTCACTTCATGCGGAACAGTTGTGCCTACCATGGGCACCTCGATCATGTTCTTCTTGGCGTCGTCGATGGCTTTCTTGATCGCCTCCGACACCTCGTAAGCCTTTCCAAGCCCCGCTCCCACACGACCCTTCTCATCGCCCACAACCACCAGCGCGCGAAAGCTCCTGGTGCGGCCGCCCTTGGTCGTCTTGGCCACGGGGTTGATGCTTACCACTTTCTCCTTGAGGTCAGTGCCCTCAAGACTCATTCTCGCCATCTTCTGCCCTCCCCCGTCAAAACTCTAGGCCGGCCTCGCGCGCAGCTTCCGCCAGCGCAGCCACTCTGCCATGGTATATATTCCCGCCTCGGTCAAACACGACCTGGCTTATCCCTTTATCGATAGCCCTCTGCGCAGCTACACGACCTACGTGTTTCGCGGCTTCGATGTTCCCTCCGTATTCCACAGCCGCCCGGATCTCCGGCTCCGTGGTCGCCACCGACACCAAGGTTCTGCCCACTGCATCGTCTACTATCTGCACATAGATGTGTGCGTGGCTCCTGAACACGCAGAGCCTTGGCCGCTCAGGCGTGCCCACAACGTGCTTGCGGACGCGCATGTGCCGGCGGGCGAGGGCTTTTTTCCTGTCAACCCTGTTATACACTTAGCGTCGCTCCTTTCCTAGAGCCTCGAGCGCAGCTTCTAGCTGCCCGCCTTACCAGTCTTACCGGCCTTAAGCGGCACATGTTCGCCCGCGTACCTTATGCCCTTGCCGTGATAGACCTCGGGCTCCCTGACTGCGCGGATATTCGCCGCAGTCTGCCCCACAAGCTCCTTGTCAATTCCACGCACAGTGATCCTGTTGGGCGCCGGCACCTCGATGTCGATGCCCTCCGCCGGCACGATCTCGACCGGATGAGAGTAACCCACCTGCAGAACCAGGTTCCGGCCCTGCTTGGACGCTCTGTAGCCGGTGCCCACGATCTCCAGCGACTTCTCAAAACCGCTCGTAACGCCGCTTACCATGTTGGCAATAAGCGCCCGGGACAGGCCGTGCATAGATCGGGCAATCCTGTCGTCCGATGGTCGTCTGACATGGACAACGCCCTCGGCCACCTCTACCATTACGTTCGCAGGGAGTTCGCGAGCAATGGTTCCCTTGGGGCCCTTCACTGTGACGAGCCGTCCGTCAAGATGAACTTCCACGCCCTTGGGCACTGCCACCGGCATCTTTCCTACTCTAGACATAGCTACACCGCCTACCACAGATAGCAGATGACTTCGCCGCCAAGACCGGCTTCCCTCGCCTGGCGGTCAGTCATCAGCCCCTGCGATGTGGAGATAACGGCTACTCCCAAGCCGTTCAGCACCTTTGGGATCTCATCCTTTTTCACATACACTCTGAGGCCCGGTTTGCTGATGCGCTTAAGACCGCGAATGACCTTCTGCTTGTTGGGGCCGTACTTCATTGCGATCTTGATCACGTTCTGCTTCGCGCCCCGAGCGACTTCAAAGTCGCGGATATAGCCCTCGTTCTTCATGATCCGGGCCAGTTCTTCTTTTATCCGAGACGCCGGTATCTCGACGACCTCGTGGTTCACGGTATTGGCGTTACGTATTCGCGTAAGCATATCCGCGATCGGGTCTGTCAACACCATCGTCCTCTACCTCCTCTCG
>CAYYHF010000353.1:0-2578 GCA_964471415.1 uncultured Clostridia bacterium
CGGTTGTTCAAGGCGGGTTGCTGATGATGGCTGTCATCGTCAGCCTGATAAACCTGGCAGTCGATGTCACATATGGGCTACTCGATCCGAGGATCAGATACGAGTAACGCGATGCAACGTGATATGACGGGACGGGACGGGACGGGACGGGACGGGACGGAACCGAAAGACAAGGAGCGGATGACCATGGGCGGTGTAGATGAGAACAAGGCTCCAAGCGCAGGCGCTCCTGCTGCGCGATCGCAGATAAGGGCGGTATGGCATCGTCTGTTGAGAAACCGCATGGCTGTGATGGGCGGGTGCGTTGTACTGTTCTTCGTCGTTGTGGCCGTGTTCGCGCCGCTGATCTCGCCTTACGATCCGAATAAGCCGAACTTCACGGCGAGGCTGAAGAGGCCGACGTCGGAGCATTGGCTTGGCACCGACACCCTGGGGCGGGACATGCTCAGCCGGATAATGTATGGGAGCAGGTATTCGCTCCTGGCTGGGATTGTGAGTGTGACAATCGCCGCGTTCGTTGGCACGCTGCTCGGCCTCCTGTCCGGGTATTACGGCGGCTGGGTGGACATGACCATCATGAGGATCATGGACATGCTGCTGGCGTTCCCAGGCATTCTCCTTGCCATAGCGATCATATCCGTTCTGGGGCGCGGCCTGTTCAATGCCATGGTGTCGGTGGGGTTGTACTCAGTCCCCAGCTTCGCGAGGGTGGTTCGAAGCAGAGTGTTGTCGCTGCGGGAACAGGAGTTCGTCGAGGCCGCCAGGGCAATCGGCGATAGCGATGGACGCATCCTGTTCGGCCATATTCTACCCAATATCATGACTCCGGTGATCATAATGTCGACCATGCGGCTCGGGACTACCATACTGGCCGCGGCGTCCCTCAGTTTCCTGGGCCTCGGCGCTCAGCCGCCGATGCCCGAGTGGGGAGCGATATTGAGCGGCGGCCGCGATGTCCTGCGAGTGGCGCCTCACATTGCGGCATTTCCGGGCCTGGCGATATTGATGACCGTGGTCGGTTTCAACCTGCTGGGAGATGGGGTTCGAGATGCTTTGGATCCCAAGCTCAAGGACAAGTAGAGAGGATAAGTAGAAAGGAGACGAATCAACATGCGTATGCCAACCAAGAACATCTGGACTATCTGCAAGGCACTACTGGTCCTAGTCGCAGCGTCTGCCATGGTCGCCTATGCCCCTGCGGCCAGCGCAGACAGTGGACGAATCGTGTACGCGATCGATGTAGACATATCCAACCTGGATCCTGTCAACTCCATCGATCCGGGATCTGCTGCAGTGAATCAGCAGATCTACGAGCCTCTTGTGAGGATGAGCAGCACCGGCGATATCGAGGCGGTGCTGGCCGAGTCGTGGAGTGTCAGCTCCGACAACCTCACATGGTCCTTCAACTTGAAGAAGGGCGTGAAGTTCCAGGACGGCACGGCATTCGACGCCGCCGCCGTCAAGGCGCATTTCGATCGCCTGCTCGACCCGAAAAAGGCCGCCAGAGCGCGCGGAGCTTTCGCCATGGTCAAGAAGGTGGATGTGGCATCGGCCTACACGGTCAAGTTCACTCTCACCGAGCCCTATGCGCCGTTTTTGGCAGTCATGACCGACCTGGGCGGCCTGATCTGCAGCCCGACCGCGGTCAAGAAGTGGGGAGACGATTATCCGTTCCACCCCGTGGGCACCGGCCCATGGATGTTCAAGGAGTGGATGGCCGCCGACCATACGACACTGACGCCTAACCCGAACTATCGGGGCGGCAAACCCAAGATCAGCGAACTCGTGTTCAAGCCGGTCTCCGAGCCGAGCGCCCGCGTGATCATGCTCGAGACTGGTCAGGCCGATGTGGCGAACTCCATAATGCCTGATGAGATGAAGCGTCTTGAGCGGAGCAAGGATATCACCATCAACAAGGTGTCCGTGCTCAGGGGCTGGTTCATCGGGCTGAACGTGCTGGAGAAGCCGTTTGACGATGCGCGCGTCAGGCGGGCCCTGAACCATGCAGTCGATGTCAGCGTCATAACCGACGAGATACTGAGGGGAACGGCCAAGCCGCTCACCGCTCCGGTTAACTCCAAGGTATGGGGCTATGCCGGCCAGCCGGATTATGAATATGACCCGGCGAAGGCGAAGAAGCTGCTGGCCGAGGCGGGCTATGCAAAGGGATTCGAAGCCAACCTGTGGGTTCCTGCGTCCGGAGCAGGGTTCATGCCTGAGGTTCCCCAGGCCATACAGGCCATGCTTGCCGAAGTCGGCGTGAAGGTGAAGATCATCCCGTTTGAGATGTCTGCCTTCATCGACAACATCATCAAGGACCCGGCCGAGTCCAAGAAGTCCGGGAAGCACATGGTCATGATGGGCATCGGCGCAAGGACTGGCGAGGCAGCCACCATCATGGACGAGTTCTTCAACACTGGTGCGTGGGCGCCTGTCAAGTACAACCGCTGCTTCTACAGCAACAAGACTGTGGACGGCTTGCTTGCAGAGGCTCTTCAGACCTTCGACCAGACCAAGCAGAGGGCGCTCCTCGCAGAGGCGCAGGAGATGGTGTGGAATGACGCGCCGTGGATCTTCC
>CAYYHF010000354.1:0-2571 GCA_964471415.1 uncultured Clostridia bacterium
AGTCGCCCTTCATGTGCGACATTGTCGGCGTCGAGAACGGGCAATTCGTGTGGGATGAAGAGACGTATCCCGTACCCGTGCTGAACATCTATTCCGATGGCTCATGGAGTCGTCTGGACGAACTGCCGCAATACGCAGCGAATGCGAGATTGCTTGCGGATACGAAGGCGGTCTCCTACAACGTGCATATGCGAGGGGCAGGGCATCTGTCTTTGACAGATCTGGCGCTCACAAGTCCGTTGCTTACACGAATACTCAATGGCCGGAAAGCAGTTACAGACGCAGAATACTGCCTAACCACCATAGGCCGGTTGGCGCTGGAGTTCTTTGACTGCTACCTGAAAGGAATAGGAGGAACCACCGTTGAGCATTACTCTGCGCCTTGAGCGGCCTGAGGACTACCGCGCCGTGGAGAACCTCACCCGCGAAGCATTCTGGGGATTCACCAGCCCTACCTGCGACGAGCATTATCTGGTCCATCTGCTCCGGAGCGTCCCGGCGTTTGTGCCAGAGCTGGACTTCGTAGCCGAGATAGACGGCAGACTTGTCGGGAATGTGATGTACTCAAGAGCAAGAATCGTCGACCACGAGGGAAACGAAACGGAAGTGCTGACCTTCGGGCCGCTTTCGGTCCTTCCCGCGCATTGGCATTGCGGCATCGGCTCGGCGCTCATGCGGCATTCAATTCGCGAGGCAAAGCAGATGGGATATCGGGCAATCGTGTTCTACGGGCATCCCGACTATTACCCGCGTTTTGGATTCCGAAACGCCAAAGCCTTCGGCATTACAACACCGAACGGGAAGAACTTTGACGCGCTCATGGCCATGCCGCTCTACGGCGGGGCGCTGGACGGCGTTTCCGGCGCATTTCATGAAGACCCGGTTTTCGCGGTGAAATCGGAGGAGGCTGAAGCGTTTAACCGAACGTTTCCTCATAAGGAACCGGCCTCGATGATCCCGATTGACGTGCTGACACACAAGCTGGAGCCGGCGGCGCGAAAGGCCTTTGCCGAGCGCGGCATCACAGCGCTCGCATGGCTCAATCGCGTGAGCGGACGGGAAATGCTCGACTGGTATGGGATTGATGCACAGGCTATGGCCGTCATCAATCAGACGCTCAGGGAGCACGGCTATGCCGAAAAGCTTCTGCCACCATCGGCTGTGCTGCAGCTTGCCAAGATGGGTGTGCGCATACCCATCGTAACGCCAATAAGGGTCAAGGACGGAATCTCGGTGTATCGCGCAGAATCCGAAGGCGATAGATACGTACTCAAGGTGTTCGACAGGCCACAGGATAGGCGCGAGATCGAGAATTACCAGCTGCTCGCCTCGCTTGGCGTCTCGGTATTGCCGATGCTGAAGCACACGAGCAATGCCCTGCTTTTGCCGGACGTGGAGAGCGATATCCGGTTCCGGCTAGGCTGCGAGGACGACCTGTCCGATACGCGTACCGCCACGGCACTCGCGCGCTGGTACAAGACGCTGCATGAGAAGGGACGTGGCCATGTTTCAACCCATGGCTCCGCGCTATATGACGAAACGGACGTTATCACGCTGCCAAACATGGATATGGTGGCGGGGAAAACGGGCACTCGGGCCAACGCGCTGTGGGATACCCTTCGGGAGCGCTTTGTCGATGTGCGACGACTGATCGATTCTCTGCCGCGCACGCTGACGTACAACGACTTTTACTGGACGAATCTCATCGTCGCCAGAGACTACGCCTCAGCAATGATGTTCGACTTCAACCTGCTCGGCAAGGGCTACGCCTTTGCCGACATCCGCAATGTGACAAGCTCGCTCAAAGCCAACGCGAACGAAGCGTTCTTGAGCGAGTACGGCACGAATGGGATCGGGGACAATGAAAGACTTGCCGATGCCGTCTTGTCGCCGCTCACCACACTGTTTTTCGCCTGCGAACGAGAGATCTTCCCCCGATGGGCAAACGCTTCACTGGAGGAGCTAAGGAGCGGCGCGCTGCTGGAGAGTCTGTTACGGTGGCTCGATCCCTAATCGAATTGGCACAGCCGACTACAGGGAGGGATCTTGATGGCGCAGAGGTCCATTATCATCATTGGAGCCGGGATTGCCGGGCTGGCGGCAGGCTGCTACGCACAGATGAACGGCTATGACACTGACATCTACGAGGCGCACGACAAGCCCGGAGGGCTGTGCACCGCATGGAAGCGCAAAGGCTACACCGTGGATGGCTGCATTCATCACCTGGCTGGAGCAGGCCCGGGGGTTGAGCTCTACCGATTGTGGGAAGAGCTCGGCGCAGTCCAGGGGCGCGAAATGGTCTTTCGCGATACCCTGACGCAGGTGGAGTCTGCTGACGGCCAGGTTCTCACCGTATATACCGACATTGATCGACTGGAGCGCCACATGAAGCAGCTGTCGCCGGCGGATGTCAAAGTGATCGAAGAGTACACCAATGGAGCCCGGCAGTTCACCCGCATCGACCTGTTCTCACTGATGGCCATGGCTCCTCTGCAAGCCGCTCTCAAAGCCGGGCCCGTGGCCGGGGCCTTCATGAAATGGAGCAGGGTGACGCTCGACCAGTTCGCAGCG
>CAYYHF010000355.1:0-2549 GCA_964471415.1 uncultured Clostridia bacterium
GAGAAGATCGGCTACAAGATCCGCGAGGCGCAGCTGCAGAAGGTCCCCTACATGCTGATAGTGGGAGAGAAGGAGATGGAGGCCGGCGCCGTGTCGGTGCGAGCTCGCAAGGCCGGCGATCTCGGTTCCATGAGTCTTGCCCAGTTCCGGGAGAGGTTGGCGTCTGATGTTGAATCTCGTTCGTGCGCTGACGTTTGACGGACCTTGCGGGATTGTGCTATACTCTGTGTTGCAAAAACTGAACACGTGTTGAAGCAGAAGCCATCCGCTTCTCACCGTCCGGCGTTGCGCCAAGCGCCTCAGCCAGGCCGGTTACGTTGATTCGCCGCAGGTCCGCAGGTTCGATTCACTGTTGGGTCTCGGTTGATATGTCATGTCGGGCGGGTGGAACACCCGCCCATTTTGCATGGTGTCCGCTCTGTTTTCGGCAGTGTCCAGAAAACCGTTGGGGGTGACAGGCTATCAGTAGGGAGCTTTTCGTCAACGAGGAGATCAGAGCCAGGGAAGTCCGCGTTGTGGACGATAACGGGGAACAACTGGGCATAATGGCCTTGAGGGATGCCCTTCGTGCAGCGGCGGAGAGAAACCTGGACCTCGTCGAGGTTGCACCTACAGCGCGACCGCCCGTATGCCGAATAATGGACTTCGGTAGGTTCAAGTACGAGCAAAGCAAGCGTGATCGAGAAGCCAGGAAGAAGCAGCACATCGTGAGCATCAAGGAAGTCCGCATGACGCCCAAGATTGAGGACCACGATTTCGAGGTGAAGGTCAAGAACGCAGAGAAGTTCCTGCGTGAGGGCGACAAGGTCAAGGTAAGTGTCAGGTTTCGCGGGCGGGAAATAGTACACAGCGATATTGCGCAGAGGCTCCTTAGAGAGATGGCCGCAACCCTATCTGAAGTGAGCAGCATGGAGCGCGAACCCAGAGTAGAGGGCAGGAACATGATCATGATCCTGTCGCCAAAACAGGAGTAGTTCGGTTCTATGCCGCCGATCTAGTTGGTTGAAGGAGGCAGTCGGTATGCCTAAAATGAAAACGCACAGAGCGTCCGCGAAGCGATTTCGCGTGACAGGCTCGGGTCTGATTATCAAGAACAAGGCCGGCCGCAGGCACGATCTGGGGAAGAAGACGTCTAAGCGCAAACGGAACATGAGGAAGGCGGATGTAGTCGCCAAGGCTGACGCGAAAGTAGTACGTCAGTTGATTCCGTATAAGTAACGCGCGGATGTAGCGTGATGATGGCCGGAGGGAGCTGAATAGCAATGGCAAGGGTGAAGAGCGGTATTATCACCAGGCGCAGGCATAACAAGACTCTCAAGCTTGCGAAGGGCTATACGGGTGTAAATAGGATTTCGTGGAAGCGCGCCAATCAGGCTGTTATGCATGCCATGGACTATTCCTACATGCATCGAAGGACCAAGAAGCGCGATTTTCGGAAGCTATGGATCGCGCGGATCAACGCTGCTGCGCGCACAAACGGTATCTCCTACAGCAGGCTGATCTCCGGGCTCAAGAAGGCCGGAGTTGAGATTAACCGCAAGATGCTGGCCGACATCGCTGTGCGCGACGCTGCCGCCTTCGGGCAGCTTGTGGCAGTGGCCAGGGAGCAGGAAGCGGCGCATTGATTTGCAGGTAATCGAAAGCGCCAGGAATTCCGCAGTGCGCGCCTACAAAGAGTGTGTGGCCCGGGGTATCCCCGGGCTAGTTCCTCTTGAGGGATTCCGTCTTGTGGAAGACGCTTTGTACGCTGGCGTGGCGCTTGTGGCGCTGTACATGTCCGAAAAGGCTATGGCATCGGCGGCAGGGCGGCAGCTTGCGGGACTCGCGCGCGAGCGTGGCGCAAACACGATCATCGTCTCAGATGATGTTGCGAAAAGGATGGCCGACACTCGTAACCCGCAGGGCGTCTTCGCGACGGCTGCGTGGACGCCGCAAGAGGGGGCAAGTGTGCTCACGGAGGCGGCCCAGAGCGAGAAGCCGTCCTTTGCCGTCTTACTTGACGGCATATCCGATCCCGGCAATCTCGGCACGATCATGCGCACCGCGGCTGCGCTGGGCGCCTCGGGCATTGTTGCTGGCCCTGGTTGTGCCGGCTTCGCCAACCCCAAGGTGGTGAGGGCGTCGATGGGGTCGATCTTTAGGATCCCGGCGGCCAGGGCCGATAGGCTTGATGACTTCGTTAGCCAGGCGCGGACGCGCGACTACGATATCATAGTGTCCGATGTCCGCAAGGGGATAAGCGCAGATGAACTGGCTTGGCCGAGGCCAGGCGCGAAGCGTGCGATTCTCGCCGTGGGGTCTGAGGCTCGAGGTATATCAGAGGCTGTGTACAGGCATGCCACTGCCTTGATTAGGCTAGACATGTCGCGCGATGTGGAGTCACTCAACGCGGCTTCTGCGGCTTCAATCCTTATCTATGTTATGGGCAGGAATGCGGCCCGCTGGGAACTGACGGAGAGTCGACCTTAGGCCCAAGGGGCCGAAGAAGGGCCGACAGAGGAATTGAACATTCGCTAATGTGAGCTAAACAGGGCAAAAGCGAGCTCCAG
>CAYYHF010000356.1:0-2519 GCA_964471415.1 uncultured Clostridia bacterium
TGGCAGGTGCGGTGTATGCCCGGGTACCTCGCCTGGCTGGCCTGGGTCGTCTTCGCCTTGCCGCCCCTCTATCACTTCATGTAGGTGGCCGCCTGCTGACCTTGCGCGTGCATGGTCAGCAAGTTCAGGGACTGATAGAATGGAGGCGCAGGCGCAAAGGGCCAGTGAGTGGCAACTGGTCCGGCTGTCGGAGGTGGTCCGCATGCGCGATCAGGTTGTGGCTGCCTATCTCTTCGGTTCTACAGGCACAGAACGTGCCACTACCATGAGCGATGTCGACATTGCCGTTCTCACTGACGGCGACATCTCTCTTTTGGATGAGCCATCGCTGTCGGCTGATGTGGCAGTGGCGCTCGGGAGGGAAGACGTGGACCTGCTGGCGCTCAACTCCGCCCGCAATGATCTGCAGCATGCGGTCATATCAGAAGGCGAACTCATCCTGGATCGCAATCCTATGAAGACGTCAGACTTCATAGAGAAGGTCCTATCGGTCCACAAGGACTATGGCGTGTTCATGAGGGCTTTTCTGAGCGATCTGAAATCGGGATTGAAGGAGGATTACCTCCGTGGTCGATGAGTCGAGAATTCTGCAGAAGATCCAGGCTATCACCGATTCGCTCTCAAAGCTTGAAGAGCTGGCACGCATGGACAGAGGCACGTTTCTCAGTGACTTTCGGAGCGTTGATTTTTCCCAGACGATCGGTGATTATCGAATGAGCAGCTAGAAAGGCCATAAAGACACAGCGCCTCGATAGCAGGCCGCGGGGAACCGCCACCCCAGGGGTCTGCGATCCCCAAGACGCCCCCCGATTTCTCCCGACTGTGCCGAACCGTCTGGTTTTCCACCAGGCCGGCGAAAAGGCCGTGGGGTTTTCCATACGGTCGCCCAAAGCCCCGCTCAGCCCCTTTCGCGACTTGTACGCTGCGTATGGCCCTTTTGGGCGGAGCGCTACCGCTGCGCATCATGTCGCGCCGCGAGCCGCGAAACCAGGCCCTTGACAGGGCCCTGTCCTTCTCGGAAGCAATGGGCAATATGGAATGGACAGGTCTGGTCAGTTTGGTATCTCAGCTGCAGAGGTCTTGTCAGTACCGAAGTAGATGTAGGAGTCGACGCACAGGATCGCGTCGAAAAACTCATCCACGAAAGGCAGATTCCGCGCGTCGCCCTTCTCGGGGACGACCAGATGGTCCACTCCGAAAGACCTAGAGTGTTCCCAAGTCCACTTGGGTCTGTCCCACAGATCAACGACCCAGATGCGAATCAGCGGTGTTGGTCAATGCCGACCCTCCCAATCCTCCCGATGGGGCCCAACTCGTCACTGATTTCTCCTCTTCCGTTCCTGGTTCTTCTTGCGATGGCCGCAGTGAAGCGGGCAGGGCTGAATGCTCAGAGAATGGGAGGATTACTGGCTGCTGCCTCGAAGAACCATAGCTGATGCGTAGCCACAGACCAGTCTCAGATAGGAGGAGAATGGGTGAGCACAGCAGAGGACAGCATCCGTCGGATACTTGAGCAACTCGGCGCTTGGCGACACTTGCCCGCCTATCGGCTTGAGCCTCGGGCTGATGCCTTCTTCGGACTGTACATGCACGGCGTTGTGGAACGGCATGTCGACCGTGAACTCCATCAAGTGGTGATTCCGGAGTTGCCGCTGCGTAAAGGCACGTTATCGGACGATGCCCAAAAACCGAACGAATCGGTGAAGGCTGACTACGCTTTGTTTGCCAAGAATGGCGATGTTGTGTACTTGATTGAGTTGAAGACAGATCAAGCCTCGCTGCGCGAGAAGCAAGACAAGAACCTGACAAGGGCTAAGGAGCTCGGGTGGCACAAGATCCTAGATGGGATAGTGCAGATAATGTGCGCAACAACTTCACAGTACAGACTCAAGTATCTGCATCTCCTGGACCTACTGGAGGAGGTCGGTGCTGTGAGCGTGCCGAGTGAGATCTACCAGGCCATCCCTACGGACATCCTGCGACACCTCGGAAATGTACAGAACCTGGCTCGACCCGAGACCGCCATCGAGGTATTGTACATTCAGCCCCGCGCCACGGACAAGGACAAGGGCAAGGATATCATAGACTTCGAGGAATTCAGGTCCGGATTGCCCGCTGATGATCCAGCAGCGCGCATTTTCGGAGAGCACCTAATTGGGTGGACTAAGCCGGCTGGAGAAGAGCGACCGCAACGTGAGGCGCTGCCGGCTATTGACGGGTTCCTGACGATTACAAGCTAATGAAGAGAGGGACTCTATTGGCAAATGGACCCAATACGTATGCCGAAGGCGCTGTTACCTGGGCAGTTGATGGGGGACGAGATAGGCATATGCATGATCCTGATGTACACTTCAAGCGAATAACTGCCGCCACAGTGTTGGACGTATGCAGGCTAAGTCAAACCCTCTCTGATGAGCAGCGTAAGATGGTTGCCGACAACGCAGTCTCGCTTGCTCAAGCCGCCTATTCAGACGGAGCGTGGGTGAGAGCAATCTACGCGGACAGCGATCTCGTCGGCT
>CAYYHF010000357.1:0-2507 GCA_964471415.1 uncultured Clostridia bacterium
CTGCCTCATAAGCGCGTTTCAATCCACGCGCCCGCACGGGGCGCGACCCAATCCCGGCAGTTCCAACAGCAAAACAGACATGTTTCAATCCACGCGCCCGCACGGGGCGCGACAGCAGTAGGAAAATCCCGAGGCTGAGCTGTGCCTTAGGCAGCGTCTCCGCGAACGCCACGTAACACGGTATGTGCTGCGGTCATTGCGCACGTTGTGATTGACAAAAGCCCAGTCACAGGGCTTGCGCGGACCTCCCTGGGAAATGGGGATCACTTGGGGTTCGCGCAGGGCAACCCCGTGTAAGGCAGCCGCGGGATTATCACACAGCGTATTTCTCAGCGTAGTCTGGGGGAGCGTTGTTCAGTGAGTCCTGGCCATCCTTGTGCACGGTGATACGGCACTATCCCGCAGCGCGCTCCCGCGAAAGGGTTTCGTCACGTAATCAGAATCCCCTCTGGATCATAGGCTGTCTTTGCTCCAACGTGTTCAATTCGGCCTTTCCAATTAGCCCCAAGAAAGTAGAACCTGAGGCTGTCCTTATCGGGATCGATCAGGCCGTTCAACGTGTGCTTGAGTGTGGCGAACTGCGCAGGGTCAAGCAGGCATTCGAATACCGAATTCTGGACTCTCTGCCCCACATTCACGCACGTCTTTGCGACTTTGTTGAGACGCCTCCTGCCTTCGGCATCCTGGGTGTTCACGTCATAGGTTACCAGTACCATCATTTGGACGGCACCTCTACTTCCAGAAAAATGCGGGATAGCCATCGATGTCTCCTCGTAGATACCTGGCCATCAACATGGCCTGGGCATACGGAATCAGCCCCACCTCGATCCTCTCGCCGAGGAACGGATGCACTATCTCCTCCTGTTTGCGCTTCTGCCACGCCGCTATGACAGCTTTGCGGGTCTCATCGTCCATCATTACTCCACCGGACTCGAGTGCCCGAAACCCTCCCGGCCCTACTTGCCTGCGGTTGACCAGAGCCAGGGCCAATCTGTCTGCCAGAATCGGCCTTAGCTCTTCCATCATATCAAGAGCTAGCCCGGGACGTCCGGGACGATCTTGGTGCATGAACCCCACCTGCGGGTCCAGACCCACGCTCTCGAGCGCAGCTTGCACATCATGGACCAGCAGGGTGTAGATGAAGGATAGAAGCGCGTTCATGTTGTCTCTGGGTGGGCGCCGCGACCGAGCGCGGAAGAAGAAGTCCTCCTTATTGGCGATGATCAGGTTGTCGAATACCCCGAAATATGCGTTTGCGGCCACTCCCTCAATCCCCCGGAGCTCATCGAGCGATAGACCCTCCGCAGCCTGTTGTATGTAGGCTGCTAGCTGGTCTGCAGCGCCTGCGATGGCCTCAACGTGCTCGCCGGCTTCACGGTCGCGTGCCGCCCTGAGCAACACAGTCCTGCAGTTAGCCATCTTCGCCAGGATGAAGGCGGAGGCAATGCCGGATGCCTCCATTTCCGAATCCGCCACCCTGTATTGGCGGCGACGCAAGAGTACATTCCCTGATACCTCGCCGGTGACACGGGCCATGAAACGCCCGTGCTCAGTCAGAAAGGTCAGCGCAACGCCACGCTCGGCACACAGGTTCATGAGCGATGGGCTTGCCCCGGCATACCCGAAGGCGACTACGCTCTCGAGGTTATGGATGGGCATTCGGAACTTCGCCTCGTTATCGACCCGCACAACTAGGTTGTCGCCGTCCCGAGTCAGATAGGCGTCCGGGCTTGTAACGTAGAGAGTATTCAAAAGCTTCCGCACCAGCATCCCTCCCGAAGCCGCTATGGCGTCTTCGACTTGACATCATCCTCCCTGCATGCCCGTGCCTGCCTGCGGACATATGCTGCCGCGGAGCGCGGTGAAAGAGTAAGGCTTGGAAGGCATACGTCTACAAGTGAACAGAGATCGCAGTGTTTGCCCTTGGATGCCGGCGGCGTGATCCCAGCACCAAACAGGCTATGCATGCGGGAAGAGAGTTCCGCCACTCGCCGCCTCAGCCTCTCATCAAGCGTCACCCTCTGCCGCCTCCGGGGTTGTCCGTAGTACAAGTCGGCTGTCATGATTTCTGCCCCCAGCATCTCCTCAAGGCACATGGCCTGCGCACACAGCTGCACCTGATCACGGTCATCGGATTTCGGCTTTCCGCGCTTATACTCAATCGGCTTGGGGAGCCACAGGCCTTGATGGCCGAGTAATCGGGCGCCTCCTCTGGCGCCGTCTTCCACTGGCCAGAACTCCACCACATCTGCCTGCCCGAAAAGCCCCAACCACCTGGATACAAGGGGCACAGCCCGCGCTGTGATGTGGTCCCCGTCATCCTCGTAGAGCGATGAATCGTGGGCGCGCTCATGCATCAAATGCCCTTCAACGGTCCTGACGTTGTCGAGCCACAGTCGTTCAATGTGTATGAGCGCCCACTGCCGCTCGCAGAAGGCGACATGCTGGATTCCAGAGAGCGGCAGCAGGCTGTCCTCATTGTAACCGCCGCGGCCATCTTGGCCCTG
>CAYYHF010000358.1:0-2482 GCA_964471415.1 uncultured Clostridia bacterium
GGCGCTTACCGCGGCATTGGGGCGTTCCCGGAAGAATGGGTGCGTACTGTCGAAGAAGTCAACAACCTGAATTTTGAAGAACTCACGGTGATTCTTGTGGCTGTAAGGGAAAGGAGACGCGTCAATAATGGCTGGAATAGATGTTAGGCTTCGGCGGATATTCGGAGAGGACGGGAAGGCGGTCATATGCCCACTCGATTTTGGAGGTTTCATGGGACCGGTCAAGGGACTGTATGATCCCTCTGCGGCAGTCAGAAAAGTGGTCGAAGGAGGGTGCGACGCCATACTGGTCAATCCGGGCTTAGCCGCCACGGAATGGGAGAGCTTCGCAGGGAAGACGGGCCTTGTGGTCAGGGTGACGGGAGGCTCCACCAAATTCAGCCCGAACCCCGCATTCCACACTCTGGTCTGCTCGGTGGAGGAAGCATGTCGGCTTGGCGCCGACGCCATCTGCATCATGCTTTTGGTTGGTTCCGATTATGAGCAGGAAATGTTCGAAATCATGGGCCAGGTAGTCTCTGAGGCACACGTTTTCGGGATTCCCGTTCTTGCCGAGGTTATCCCGTGCGATCCGGCGCACAGTTTCGATCCAGAATGGATAAGCGTGTGCGCACGAGTCGGATACGAACTGGGCGCGGATGCGATAAAGACATACTGCACAGCCGAGGGCTTTGAGGAGATAGTCAGGGCGTGCAGAGTCCCGATTGTCATAGCAGGCGGTCCTAAGGTAGAGGATCCCAATAGTGTAGTTCGCCGCGCCATGTCAGCTGGGGCTGCGGGAATAGCTTTTGGTCGCAACGTGTTCCAGGCTGATGATCCGGTAGCAAAGGTCAAAGAGCTATACAGCATTGTCCACGGAGATTGCTCCTGCAAGGAGGGACGATAGCGGTGAAAGCAGTTGTGTACCACGGCCCTGGCGATCTTCGTGTGGAGAACGTAGATGATCCGGTTCTCGAGGAGGGCGACGTGCTGCTTGGGGTCTCCTATTGCGGGCTCTGCGGGACGGATGTCAAGACATACAAGCGCGGGCACCACATGTTTACCCCTCCGTGCATCCTCGGCCATGAAGTGGTCGGAAGAATAGTGGAGATCGCAGGCGAGCCTGTAAAGCCGGACATTGCCGTTGGCGATATGGTAGCAGTTGCCCCGTATGTCCCATGCTACGGCTGCGCCTATTGCCGCAGTGGCAGAGAGGAACTTTGCACTAACAAGGGTTTTATCGAGGGGGCCTTTGCGGAGTACGTAAGGATTCCTGCCGAAGTCGTCAGCAAGGGGACGTTCCACATTCCGTCAGAAGAAGACATCAAACTGGCGTGCCTTGCTGAACCACTTGCCTGCTGTGTGAATGCTGCGCAGGATTCTCGTGTGAGGCTGGCGGATACGGTCATGATAATTGGGGCAGGGCCAATGGGCCTCCTAATGCTCGAGCTGTGTAAGGCAATGGGAGCTTCGAAGATTCTGGTGAGCGAGCCCAATGGTTTCAGAAGGAATAAGGCTGCTGAAAGAGGGGCGGTGGTTATAGATCCTGCATGTTCAGGAACGGACGTTTCGGCATGGGCAAAGGAACAGACGGACGGGATCGGTGCTGACGTGGTATTTGTCTGCGTTGGAGCTACTGAGGCAGTGGATGCGGCTCTTGGATGTGTCAGAAAGGGAGGAACAGTCAACATTTTCGGCGGACTGCCAAGTGGGTCTCGGCTAACTGTAGATCCGCACATCCTTCATTATGACGAAGTCATTCTTACCGGGAGTTTCGGCTTCACGCCCCTGCAGTTTCACACGGCATTGACCATGCTGACAGGAGGCGCGATAGATGCGGGGAGCGTCATCACGCACGAATTCGATGTAGATCAGGCGGTAGAAGCTTTTGATATGGCGTCCTCAGGGGAATCTTTGAAAATACTCCTGAAGGTTGATGGCGATGCATGACTTTTCTCTCATGGGGATAGACATAGGAACCTCAGCAGTCAAGGTGTTGCTGTGGCGTTCAGACGGCACCCATCGGGCGGCATACCGTCGCGCCAAGGAATCATATGTAACGGGCCGGGGTGTGGGCGTGGCTGCCTCTGAACAGGATCCTGCTGCGCTGTGGCGCATTGTGACTCAGTGCATACGAGAGGCGTTGCAGGGATGGGATGCGGGCAGCGTGGCCGGCGTGGGTCTGTCAGGACATGGGCCGTCGCTTATGGCGATCAACAGAGGCGGAGATCCACTCAGCACCATTATCACCTGGATGGATACGAGGCCACTCATGGGCCTGAGCTGTCAGTCGCAAGGGGGACCATCTTTCGAGGCCACTGCAGAGTGGATAGATAGGCAGCTGTGTGACGCTTCTGGAGGCGGAGGGGTAGAAGCGAATGCCCGGGTGCTGCAGCCCAAGGACTACGTGGGGTTAAAGCTTACAGGCGAGACGTGTATCGATTCTTCTGCGGCGTCGTGTATGAGGTGGCACTCAGACGATACAGGTGATATTACCTCATCT